>CAJXGK010000275.1 GCA_913053815.1 uncultured Rhodanobacteraceae bacterium | reverse complement strand
CCCTTTGAGGGGCCAGCCATCGTAAAGCCTCCGGCTTTGCCGGAGGATACTTACTTTTCATCCGCCTCGCTACGACCCCCAAGTCCGACAAGCTCCTAGCAACATTTATGTGGGTCTGGACGTTCATAAGGCGAGCATTGCGGTGGTAGTGGCGCGAGCCAGCCGGGGCAAGCCGGAGTACTACGGGGTAATCAGGAACGCCGCCGCCCCGGTGCGCAAGCTGCTCAAGCGGGGCAAGCCGGATGGAGAGGTACTGTCCATCTGCTACGCAGCAATGCCTCAGTTGCCGGCAAGCCTTGCCGTCAGCACCGCACGAACTTTGCTAACAGCCTCAGCAGGGCCCTTCAGAACGACTTGGCTTTGCTTCCCGTCGGCCTGAATCTGTACCTTGACAGCCGCTTCAACCCATTGGGTCTGGTGATGGGAAAAGACCGAGAAGATGCGGCTGAAGAAACCCTTATTCTCGGGTTTTACCTTGCCTATAATCTTGACCTTGACCACATATTGATGGGTGCCGACGGCACTGGCTGTGACCGTGCCCATATCACCACGCCGCAAAGCCATCCCTACCCGTCGGTAAACACTATCGGGGGTATCGTTGAACAACAGGGATTGGGAAGTGGTTGGCCCGCCCGGAATACTTACAGCAGTCTCGGCCGACCCATTGCCGAGACCCGGGGGCATACCACTTTTATTGACAGGCAGTTGGCTTGCACTGGCTGAAACATCCGCTACATGCATCGCTGCAGCGCTAGAAGGGACATTCATACCGAGTGGTATTTTGAGGGGTTTTTCCTGCTGCGCCTGCGCCCAGGGCTGCTCGCGCGAAGGCAGCAAGCTGCATCCAGAAGCCAGGGTAGCAAAAATAACAGTACAGATCAGCAACAAGCGTTTCATAGGATTGTCCAAAGTCGATTAGGGGTGGTCGGGCAGACTACGTAAGGTCTGCAAAATATCACGCAAACGGTTACGCTCGGGGCCCGGTTCAAGCTCTACCATAGGCAATCGCAACGTGGCACCGGTAAGTCCAAGTTCGGCCAGCCCGGCCTTGACCGGAATGGGATTGGGGGCGCAATTCAGCGCTTCGATCAACGGCTCAAGTGCCGCATGCAATTCTGCCACCTTGGGTGCATCTCCAGTCAGTGCCGCATCGCACAAGGTTCTGAAAACCCGCGGTACAAGATTGTTGACGACGGATATGACCCCATCGAAACCGGCCAGCATGGCCTCGTGTGCGCTTCCGTCATCGCCGGAAAGTACCACAAAACCCTCCTTGGCCAGTGCTGCGATCGCATGGATCCGTTCATGATCACCTCGCGCTTCTTTGAGACCGATAATACGCGGATGGTCACGCAACCCTGCTACGGTGTCAGGCTGTAGGTCACAACCCGTCCTGCCCGGTACGTTATACAGCACCAGCGGCAGGCCTCCCTGATCCGCAATAGCTAAATAATGCCGCCGCAAACCTTCCTGTGTAGGCCGGACGTAAAAAGGGGTCACCACCAACGCGGCATCGGCACCCAATTCTGCAGCCTGCTGCGTGAGCCGGACTGTTTTAGCCGTTCCGGCTTCCCCCGTACCTGCCAGAACCGGCACTCTACCGGCTACGTGTTGCACGGCAAACACTAGCAGGCGTTCCCACTCTTTGGATTCGAGCATGTGCGTTTCGCCGGTCGAGCCGGCTACTAACAACGCTTGCGTACCTGAGGCGAGCTGATCATCAAGCAGTCGGGCAAATGCGTCGAAGTCAAGCGTACCCGTGCTATCAAACGGAGTAGCCAATGCACAAATGCTGCCGGAGAGTCGCACTGTTGAATCCTTCACTGCAGAATCTGTTGATGTTACTTGCGGGCTTGCAGGACAGGCAAGTAAGCTCATCTGTTTTAGAGCGTAGCGGATCGCCTGAGCACAAGAGAATCAAATTGAACCAGACCCAGCAACATTCCGGACCCGAAAACCAACTCCTGATCCAGACCCTGACTCCGGCGGCCCAATCATCTTTGCCGACACTGGTACGCAAGATCGCCGATGCCGGCTGTTCATTGGTCGATGCACGAGCCAATACCTTGGGCTCCGATCTGGGCACGGAATTACTTGCCCAGGGAAGTTGGAATGCCATCGCCAAGCTGGAAACGATTATGGCCCGCCTTGCCCGCGAGATGGAACTGCACCTGACCATGTACCGCACTAGCCCGCGCGCCCCCCAACGGCATCTATTGCCGTATATGGTGGAAGTGGTCGCTGCTGATCGACATGGAGTACTCGCCGAACTGATCGATTTCTTCGTCGTCCACAAACTCAGCATCGAACAGCTCGCCTCCCAGCGGTATCAGGCCATGCAAACCGGTGCCGAAATGTTTTCCGCGCAGATAACCCTGGGTATTCCGGATGAAAACCATATTGCCGCACTGCGCGACGAGTTTCTTGAACTGTGCGACCGGCTCAACCTGGATGCGGTCATGGAGCCCATCAAGTTTTGAGCTCTGGTGTCATGCACCATCACCGTCCCATGGAGGTTGCCGACACCATCCCTGTATCGTAAACGGAATTCTCCCTGCAACGGCCCGGTTGCCTTGGTCATAAGCTCCGGACCGCCCTTCCATCCCGGTTTGACCGACCGCTGAGGAATCCAGCGCATGACTCGTGGCAAGCGCATTTATGTACTCGACACCAACGTGCTTCTGCACGATCCCACATCTTTGTTCCGCTTCAAGGAACATGACGTATTCATCCCCATGCGGGTCCTTGAAGAGCTTGATGAAAAAAAGAGTGGCAGTTCCGAAATTGCTCGTAATGCCCGCCAAGTCAGCCGCTTTCTCAACGAACTGCTGGAACGCAACCATTCCCTCGACATTGCCTTTGGGTTACCACTGATCGAACCTACCGCACTGAATCTCGGCCACCATTCCCTCGGTCGGCTCTGGTTCGAAAACCGCACCGGTAATGGGCACGGCAAGGCCGACAACGAAATTCTTGCCTCCGTCATGCCATTGCGTGAGTCCCACCCAGATTGCTCCGTGATACTGGTCAGCAAGGACAACAACCTGCGCATCAAAGCCAGGATCATGCACATCCCTGCCGAGGATTATGAAAATGACCGGGCTCTGGATGACCTAGCCCTGCTCTATACCGGCCAAAGCCAGTTACCACTCGACTTCTGGGAACGCCATCCCGAACTACGCTCCTGGACCGCACAAGGCCGTACCTGGTATGAGCTGAATCCCACTGCAGACGAAACCTGGCATCCGCAGCAGTGCCTGTATTTACCCGGTAACGACAGCGTCGAACTGCGGGTACACAGCCTGGATGGAGATCAGGCCAGACTGGTATTGCTGGATGATCACGGCCACGGTAATCATGCCGTGTGGGGCATCACCGCACGCAATCGTGAGCAGAATTTTGCTCTCAATGCCTTGATGGATCCAGAGGTCGATTTCGTTACCCTGCTGGGTACTGCGGGGACCGGCAAGACCCTGCTCAGCCTTGCCGCCGGCCTGGCCCAGGGCATGGATCAA
>CAJXGK010000274.1 GCA_913053815.1 uncultured Rhodanobacteraceae bacterium | reverse complement strand
CCGCTTCGGCCTGTTCGGCATCCACCCAATGCAGATTGACCTGAGTATCCTGTTTGAGGCCCCCATGATGCAAGGCTTCGCCCAGTGACTTGTAGGCATCTTTATGCTCGACATATTTGCCCACAATGGCGATATCCACCTCATCGGCGGGGTGCCGAACGGCCGCCACCGTAGCCTCCCATTCGCTCAGATCGACAGGACCGGCCTCCAGTTGCAAGCGCTTGACGACGATGTCATCCAAGCCCTGCTGATGCAGCCACAGTGGCAGGCTGTAAATCACATCGACATCCGGCTCACTAATCACCGCCGCTTCGACCACATTGGTAAACAGCGCAATCTTACGGCGTTCGCCGTCCGGCAAGGGCCGTTCCGAGCGGCACAGCAGAATATCGGGCTGAATGCCGATTGAGCGCAGTTCCTTGACTGAATGCTGAGTAGGCTTGGTCTTGATCTCACCGGCCGCCTTGATATACGGCACCAGGGTCAAATGCATGAACAGGCAGTGGGCCTCTCCATATTCGATACGCAGTTGCCGGATCGCCTCCAGAAACGGCAAGGACTCGATATCGCCCACCGTACCGCCGATCTCCACCAGAGCCACATCATGGTCACGTGTTGCCTCGCGAATCCGGTACTTGATCTCATCGGTGATGTGCGGGATGACCTGTACGGTGGCCCCCAGATAGTCGCCGCGTCGTTCCTTGCGAATCACACTCTCGTAGATCTTGCCGGTGGTGACCGAGTTGTTACCACTCAAGTGAATTCGCACGAAGCGCTCGTAGTGACCGAGGTCCAGATCGGTCTCGGCGCCATCATCGGTGACATAAACCTCACCATGCTGAAACGGACTCATGGTGCCTGGATCCACGTTGATGTAGGGATCCAGTTTCATCAGGGTGACCTTGAGGCCGCGGGCTTCAAGGATGGCAGCAAGCGAAGCCGATGCAATGCCCTTCCCCAGGGAAGACACCACACCGCCAGTAACAAATATCAAGGGGGTCATGGAAACCATCAGGCCGTGAAAGCGATACTTTAACGACTCGCGCCCACAACCGCGAACGCGTACCCTATCGGAGCTATGAAAAACTCAATCCCGCAACGTCTCACCCAACTCCGCAAAGCCATGGATCAGCATGGTATTGCCGCTTGCCTGATTCCCACTGCCGACCCACATCTTTCCGAGTATCTACCTGAGTATTGGGCTATACGTGCCTGGTTTTCCGGCTTTAGTGGATCGGCTGGAACCCTTATCGTGATGGCCGACTATGCCGGCTTATGGACTGATTCCCGCTATTTTGAACAGGCTGAACGTGAACTGACAGGTACCGGCATCGAACTGCAACGGCTGCGCGTAGCCCACACCCCGGAGCATCTCAGCTGGCTGACCGAACACCTGCAAACCGGCCAATGCCTGGCCTGCTCAGGAGAAATGCTCAGCCGCAACGCCGCCCAACAGTTACAGGACAGTTTGCAAGCGAAAGGTATCCATACCGATTTCCGCACCGATCTGCCTGGGTGGGTATGGAAACAACGCCCGGCCCTGCCCACGGCAGCGATTGTCGAACATCCAGAGGCCTTTGCCTGTGCCCACCGTGGTGATCGTCTGCAGGCTTTGCGCATCACCATGCAGCAGGCCGGAGCCAGCCATCATCTACTCTCCAGCCTCGATGACATCGCCTGGATTACCCAGTTACGTGGCGGCGATATCGAATACAACCCGGTATTTCTGGCCCATCTGCTGGTCGGTCCTGATTCGATCCAGCTATTCATTGACCCGGCCAAACTGAGCGATACCGATCTACTTGATGCACTCCGTGCTGACGGCCTCGTCATCCGCCCTTATGAGGCCATCGACGAGGCCCTGATCTCCTTATCACGCGATACCCGGCTGCTGTTCGATCCCGAGCGAATCTGCATGTCCCTGGCACTACGCATTCCCGATGCGGTGCAACAGATTGAAGCACCGAATCCAAGCACTGCTATGAAAGCCCGCAAGAGTCCCTGTGAACTGGATCACTGGCGTGAGGTGATGCGCTGCGACGGGGCCGCCCTGGTCCGGGCCTTCCGGCAAATCGACGACGGCGTACGGGCCGGCAAGACGCTTACTGAGCTGGATGTGGATGAAATCGTGACCCGTGAACGACGCCGGGAAAGCAATTTTGTCGGCCCCAGTTTTGCCACCATTGCCGGCTATGCCGGCAATGCCGCCCTACCCCACTACCAAGCCCTGCCCGAGCACCCTACGCAACTACAGCCGCATGGTTTACTGCTGGTCGATTCCGGGGGCCAATACCAAGGCGGCACCACTGACATCACCCGGGTCTGGTCTCTGGGGCCCCTTACCGACCAGGAGCGTCTCGACTACACCGTGGTGCTGCAGGGCATGATCGCACTGAGTCGGGCACATTTCCCCAGCGGCGCCAGTGGCCCGCAACTCGATGCCTTGGAGCGAGCCCCAATCTGGGCCGAGCAAGCCGACTACGGCCACGGTACCGGCCATGGCGTGGGCTATTTTCTCAACGTCCATGAAGGTCCCCACGGTATTCGTCCCCCCTCATCGGGAGGCACTCTGGTACCCCTGCAAACCGGCATGGTGGTTTCTATCGAGCCCGGTCTGTATCGTCCTGGCCAGCATGGCATCCGCCATGAGAATCTGGTCGTGGTGAGCGATAACGGCAGCAGTGAATTCGGTCAATTTCTGGCCTTCGAGACCCTCAGTCTGTGTCCCTTCGATACCCGGGCTCTGCAGAACGAACGATTCAGCGCTACCGAACGCAACTGGCTGAATACCTATCACGCCCGGGTTTTCGAGGTGCTCGCTCCACGCTTGCAGGCTGCGGATCGCAGCTGGCTGGAAGCCCGTTGCGCACCCTTGTCACCATGAGGTCATGGCTACCGATAGCCCCCCCCAAGGCGGGCGGGCAGCGCCGTATGGCCGACCAGGCCAGATTCCCAAGCGCTTTGCTGACCCGGTTTGTGGTGGCCCCCGCCACACCCTTCCCAGACTCTGCAGCCGGGCTGCATCCGGTCCGTAGTAACTTGACCGGAACCGCCGACCTCAGCATGATCCGCAACCTTTGCTACCCATCTGCACGATCATGAACAACCGCTACAACGCCGCCGATATCGAAGTCCTGTCGGGCCTGGACCCCGTCAAGCGCCGCCCCGGCATGTATACCGACACCACCCGGCCCAATCACATGATCCAGGAAGTGGTCGACAATGCGGTGGATGAAGCGTTGGCCGGTTACGCGAAATCAATCGCCGTTACCCTGCATACCGACGGTTCCATCAGCGTCAGCGATGACGGCCGCGGTATGCCGGTGGACATCCATCCCGAAGAGGGCATCTCCGGGGTTGAGCTGATCCTGACCCGCCTGCATGCCGGCGGTAAATTCTCCAACAAGAATTATGCCTACGCCGGCGGTCTGCACGGCGTCGGAGTCTCAGTGGTTAATGCCCTGTCCACACGCCTGGAAGTCACTATTTGCCGCGACGCCCAGGAATACCGCATGGGCTTCGCC
>CAJXGK010000273.1 GCA_913053815.1 uncultured Rhodanobacteraceae bacterium | reverse complement strand
GGGCGATTGTCAAGCCCTTAAACGAATGCGAATCTGATCACCGCCGCCGATGAGACTTTAACCACTTGTCAAAACAGAAAGTTACGACCGTGGAAGGAAACAACTTGCGGAATAGCGTGCGAGAATGATCCGCTGGCCCGTCGCCGGACCTTCGCCCGCATCACCCGAATGTTGCGACTACTCCGCGCCCATGGCTTGATCAGAAAAGTCCCCCGCACCCGCTACTACCGCGTTACGCAAAAAGGCCACCATGTGATGACGACTGCCTTGGAACTACGGGCAATCGACATCGGCAAACTCGCTGCATGAAATGCTTGTCCAAAAAACAAGATGCAACGGACTTGTAGTACAGACCGGCCAACGGATGGCTTTTTGAACCCACTTTTAATGGTTCCATTAAACTGCGGCACGCCGATCCGCGGATTACTTCGGACGCCGGGGCGTTGCTGCTCCGCGAGGCTGACCATCGCTTGGGACTGACGGCTGACTTGGCATCGCGGCTCAGCGACCCGCGCCGGGCTGATCGGATTCGTTACACGCAGGTCGAGTTGCTTCGTCAGCACATCTACGCCGCGGCTCTGGGCTATGCCCATCAGGATGATCAAGACATCTTGGCGCACGACGTAGCCATGAAGCTGGCTGTCTGGGATCGCCCCGGCAGGAAGGTCGCCGACGAGCGGCTGGCCAGTCAACCTTCGGACTGGCGTTTGATCGAACGGTTGGGCGAGATCAAGCCCAATCTGGAAGCGACGCGTGAAGCGCTGGCTCAGTGGGTAGGTCGCCACCAACGAGCCGCCGGCGGTGGGCGCAAGGTCACGCATGGCACGCTGGACATCGATCCGTTTCCGATTGAAGTACACGGCAAGCAGCCCGGCGGCGCCTATCACGGCTACTACCGCAAGACGATCTATCAGCCACTCGTGGCTAGCCACTGGTGGCCTGCCACTGGTGGCTAGCTTCTGCGCCGAAGGCAACTTCGCTTCATCTCGTCTGGGTGAGGGTTTTGTGCATGCGATTCTGCGACGTGGTAATTGCGGCTCAGCCGAGAGCATGGTGCGCTTCGCGCGGGAGACGATCCGCAAGTGCCAGCCATTGGCACACCATCTGGACGTGCGCATCGACGCGGGGCTGGTCAATGGCCGGGTACTGGACGCGATCAATGACGAAGGCGTGCGGCTCGTGGGCCGAATCAAGAAGAACGCAGTATTGGACGCCCTAGCCCATGGTCACACGTTGTTTTGTGGGTTATCCGAGCCGCGACCGTAAGGGAGTGGATATGCCGCGTTGGCCTCCGCTCGTCTGTGGACCGCTTCCTCACGGTCGCGGCTCGGTTCCAAACGCGCCCTCGGCAACCCGCACGTTCGGGTGTGACAAACCACTGGCCCAGCCGCATCTGAATCGTCCGCCGGGCCGGCCGCTGAAAGAAGGCGACGAGTTTGCCGTCGAGTTGGGTCCGTACCGGGCTGAGAGTTGGAGCCGGGCGTATCGGTTGTTGTTGATCGTGATCGATCTGCCGGATTCCAAGACGGGCATGCGTGAGTTGTTCCCGCACTACTTTTTCCTGGTGACCAACTGGCCAGAAGAGCAGCGTGGCGGTTGGGAGTTGTTGGAGCACTACCGCAAGCGCGGCACGTTCGAGGATCGGCTGGGCGAGTTCAACGATGCCATCGGCAACAGTTTGTCGGCAGGCTCGTTCGCAGCCAACGAAGCCAGCCTGTTGCTGAAATTGCTGGCGTTCAACCTAGTACTCCGACACACAAGAATTGATGGATCAAACAGGCTTCCTTTGCCGATTTGTGGAATGGATCCAAAAGGCAAGGAGGCCGACGATGAAAAAGTATGTGGTGACGCTGACCGAGGAAGAGCGTGCGGGGCTGCGTGGTCTGATCTCAGCGGGCAAGGCGGCAGCAAGGAAGCTGGTGCATGCCCGGATTCTGCTCAAAGCCGATGCGGCCCCGGGAGGAGATGGGTGGGAAGATGTTTCGATCAGTGAGGCGTTGGAAGTCGGGACGGCGATGATCGAACGTGTGCGCAAGCAGTTTGTGGAGGAGGGGTTGGAGGCGTCGTTGGAACGCCGCCGCCCGCGGCGTCAGTACGAACGTCGTCTGGACGGGGTGGGGGAAGCGCATCTGGTTGCCGTCACTTGCAGTGAGGCGCCCGAGGGACGAGAACGATGGACCCTGCAGCTGTTGGCCGAAGAGATGGTGGCGTTGGGATATGTCGAGGCGCTATCGCGCGAGACGGTGCGTCGGGTGTTAAAAAAAATGAACTCAAGCCTTGGCTGAAGAAGCAGTGGTGTATTCCGCCAAAGGACAACGCGGAGTTCGTGTGGAAGATGGAGGACGTTCTGGAGGTCTATCAACGGCCCTACAACCCACAACGTCCACAGGTGTGCTTGGACGAGGCGAGCAAACAGTTGATCGGCGAGACGCGTAGCGCAATTCCCGGCGCTCCGGGGCCCGCAGCCCGAGAGGATTACGAATATGTGCGGAACGGTACGGCGAACCTGTTCATGATGTTCGAGCCATTGGCGGGACGACGGCATGTCAAGGTAACGGAGCGTCGAACGAAGAAGGACTTCGCCAAAGCCATCAAGGAACTGGTGGACGAGCGTTATCCCGATGCCGAAAAGATCGTGCTGGTGATGGACAATCTCAACACCCACACCCCGGCAAGCTTGTACCAAGCCTTCGAGCCTGCGGAGGCCAAGCGATTAGCCGACAAGCTGGAGATTCATTACAGTCCCAAGCACGGCTCTTGGTTGGATATGGCCGAGATCGAAATCGGCGTCCTGAGTCGCCAGTGTTTGAATCGGCGTATCGAGGACATCGAGCAGCTTCGAACCGAAGTAGCCGCGTGGGAGCGTGATCGCAACCAGCGTGGCGTCACGGTGGATTGGAGATTCCGCACCGCCGACGCACGGATAAAACTCAAACGACTCTACCCGTCAATTGAGTAGTGTCGGAGTACTAGTGTGAAGTCGAACAGACTCTTAGGGAACCTAAGACAAACGAGCATCTAGGGCTGCGCGTTGCAAGAGTCACGGCCATCGAAAGCGTTCGGCGTCGCCCTACAGCTCCTCGTTCTTGTCGGCGCATCTACGCTTGCGTTTCTACTGCGCGACCACCCATTCGTCAACGATTTCAAGGAGCGGTTCCTATCCGACGAAGAGTCATCCCTAATCATGGCGGTCTCCTGGTGGTTCTGCCTGTCCATGGGGCTCATGCTGCCCGTTTCACCGACGAGTGCGCTCCTACTCGCGCTTGGAATCACTACCTTTGGGCCAGCGTGGACATTTCTTCTCGCGCTAAGTGCAGGCCTTGTGGCGACTACTGCCAAGTACTGGATCGGCTATTTACTCAGCGGTTTACCAAACAAGTATTTCAAGCTGGAGAGCGTGCCTGTTCTTCGTAAGCTGGAACGGTCGTACGGTTTCTTCGTTGCAATCATTCTGCTGCACGCCCTGCCGCACCCCTTTTACGATGCCACTGCCTATGTCTGCGGCGTCATAAAGGTCAGATTCCGTAGTGTATTCTTC
>CAJXGK010000272.1 GCA_913053815.1 uncultured Rhodanobacteraceae bacterium | reverse complement strand
TCTTGTAACCGGCGAGCTATCTCGCAGCGATGACCGCACCCTGGATCCCGGGTCGATGCCCGGGATGACGAGAACAAGAGGTGCCCGGGATGACCGGTCTTTTTCGGGTGGCACTCTACTCTGCAGGATCACCCATCACCCATCACCCATCACCCATCTGCAGGCGCTCCGTACCTGAGATGATGCTCGCCCCCCCTCTCACCTCCTGTTCAGACTCATTAATGGATTGAAAAATACTATGGGCAACGCTGCTGCCCATGGCTACATATTGGTCGCACTTCCTGTGCTCGCCGTTACACTATAACTTGCACTTTTTCGAGGCCAGACCCCATGCCCTCCTTTGATGCCGTTTCTCAAGTCGACAAGCACGAACTCACCAATGCGGTTGACCAAGCTAATCGTGAACTGAAGCAGCGTTTTGACTTCAAGGCAACCGCTGCGCGTTTCGAGTTGCATGACAATATCATCACGCAGTTTGCGCCGAATGAATTTCAACTCGGCCAAATGCGTGACATTCTGCATGCGCGACTGGCGGCTCGAAAGATCGATCTACGTTGTCTGCAAACGGCTGACCCGGAGATCAATGTTTCTGAGGCGCGACAAAAACTCACCGTTACCCAGGGCATCGAGCAGCCGGTCGCCAAACAGATCATGGCCGCAATTAAGGCCTCGAAGCTGCGTCTTGAGGTGCAGATTCAAGGTGAGAAATTACGGGTCAGCGGCAAGAAGCGCAATGACCTGCAAGCAGCCATTGAGCTGCTGCGTAAAGGCGATTTCAAACTGCCGTTGCAGTTTGAAAATTTCCGCGACTGAGCCGCGTTGCGATCAGGACCGTTTCAGAACCATCTTCTAAAGCCATCGATCGAAGGCACAACTCCCTCTACCTCTCCATACCATACCTTTGGATTTGTACCAATTAGTACATCCAGCCACAGATCTCTTTATAACAACGATGAGCCTTAGCACTAGGACAGCCGGGTCGGAACGGTGATTGAAACCGTAATAGAACCCGAAAAGGTAGCCGCTGTATATTCTGCCGACATGCGCATGATCTGATAGCCACTCAAGTTTGCGACTGACGGTCCGCTATCGCGACGGGAGAGCTTGTCTGCCATATCATCACTATGATTTGTTGCTTAGGTAAGGCGATGCCTGGACGGCGTGAAGTCTGGATGCTACATCGCGGGCTATATTGTGTCGCACCAGTTCGATAGCGCGACGCCGAGAGAGCATCTTGTAGAGTCGGGAACTTCTTGTAAGTATCGGATCGGGTGTGTTAATCAGAAGGGGAAAAACGCTGGATAACGTCTTCACATTCCGCGATCGGCTCATCGAGGAATACAGCTTATTTTCTCGTAGCTTCACATGTATTGCTGCCGATGACATCCGTACTGTTGTGGATGCGCAGTACAACGAGGGTCGCTATTGGCCCGAGCCACTCATTCAGATCAATCCCAACTATCAGCGCAAGGCTACGATTCAGCAGCTTGCCAAAGAGGGTATGCTTCACCCAGCTTGTGCCGAACTTTTTCAGGTCGGCAAGGCTGGGGCCAATCCACAGCCACTCTTCCTGTATGCGCATCAGATGGAAGCGCTGGCAAAGGCGCGGGAACAAAAGAGCTATGTCGTTACGACCGGCACTGGGTCAGGCAAATCGCTAGCCTTTTTTCTGCCCATTATCGACCACATTCTTAAAGCAAAAGAACTAGACAGTGGGCCGCATACCCGTGCCATCGTCATCTATCCGATGAACGCACTGGCCAACAGCCAGCTTGAAGAGTTGGATAAATTTTTGGCTGGTTACCCTGAAGGTAAGCAGCCCTTCACCGTGGCTCGCTATACCGGCCAGGAAAGTAAAGCCGAGCGTGAGGTTATCGCTAACAACCCACCAGACATTCTGCTGACGAACTTCATGATGCTGGAATTGATCCTCACGCGTTACGAGGATACGGATCGACGGGTGGTGGAGCACTGCAGTGGGCTCAAGTTCCTCGTTCTTGACGAGTTGCATACCTATCGAGGGCGCCAGGGGGCCGACGTGGCACTTTTGGTACGGCGGCCACCATGTCCAGCGGCGACGATCTTGACGACAGAAATCGAACGGTTGCCGAGGTCGCCAGCAAGCTCTTTGGTACACGGATTACTGAGAACGACATTATCGGTGAAACACTTGAACGTGTCACCGATCCATCCAGGGATGTCGCTGCTATCCGTCCTCTGTTGAAAGATACCTTACAGCGCCAGTCATTCGACTGGCCGGATTTTGAAGCATTCGCAAACGATCCCATGGCGATCTGGGTTGAGTTAAATCTGGGCATCGAACTGTCGGACCGCGAAGCGCCACGGCGTGCCAAACCCCTGATGTTGAGTGAAGCAACCCAGCGTCTGATGCACGATGCACAATGCTCGAAGCAGCTAGCCCGGGAGGGTTTGCAGCAATTTCTGCTGGCAGCTGATGAGGTCAAGACGTCACAAGGGCATCCACCCTTTGCCTTCAAATTGCATCAGTTCATCAGCGGTCCGGGTAAGGTTCATGCAACGCTGGAACCAAGTGGCCAACGCTACATTACGCTCGATGCACAACGTTTTGCCCCAGGTCGTCAGTCCGAAGGAGTATTGCTGTACCCGGCGCATTTCTGCCGGGATTGCGGCCAGGAGTATCACCCGGTCTGGCACTCAGAACAGGGGCGGAGTGAATACGCCCCACGTGAAATCGACGACATTACTGTCGATGACAATGACGACGTCCATTTTGGATTTCTATGCCCGCGCCGTGAGGGGCAGGCCTATCAGGGACAACTGGAAGACCTGCCGGAAACCTGGATCGACCTCGGCAGAGCCGAGCCCAAGGTCAAGCGCAACTACAGGAAAGCGGTTCCGTATGAGAGCCGGGTCGATCCCCAAGGCACCGAGGGGCGGGGTGAAAACTACTGGTTTATCCCGGGTAAGTTCCGTTTCTGTTTGAATTGTGGACAACTCCACGAGGCCCATGGCAAGGATATTCATCGACTTTCCAGCTTGTCTGGAGAAGGCCGTTCGTCGGCAACTACCATCCTTACATTGAGCGCACTGCGCCAACTATTCACACAGGCAGCGATTCCTGATGGGTTACCCGACCCACGCAAGCTCCTGGGTTTTTCCGACAACCGGCAAGACGCAGCACTGCAGGCGGGCCATTTCAACGATTTTATTTTCTTGTTGACGCTTCGCTCCGCCTTGATTGGTGCTCTTCAGGACAATCATGGCTTGCTGACGGAAGAGCATCTTGCCGATGCAGTATTCAATGCTCTTGGGTTCGATCAGGTGGATGAGGCAACGTTGGCCGAGTACCTGCGCACTCCCAAGTTGATGGGCTTGGCGCGTCAGAATGCCCAACGCACTCTGCGTTTCATTATCGGCTATCGTTTGCTGCGCGATCTGCGCCGGGGTTGGCGCTTCAATAACCCCAATCTGGACCAGCTCAATCTATTAGCCATCCGCTATCGCGGGCTGGATGAGTTTTGTACCGACGAAACCCCATTCGAGCACGCCGGCATGGTGCTTGGCAAACTGGG
>CAJXGK010000271.1 GCA_913053815.1 uncultured Rhodanobacteraceae bacterium | reverse complement strand
GCTGACCGGAATATCAGAAAAGGCGGCAGCTCGTGTTATCTCAGTTCTGCATAGCATTCTCATATCGTCAACCGATTGCGCGAGGTTTCAAGGTGGCTCGGATTCAGACCGCTTGGAGCGGTAATCGCTAATGGGAAAATATGCTGCAGCAAACGCGAATTGCCCTGGGGAAGCACCAGGCTACGAGCGTATTGCATTCTGGTTCATGGTGTTCGTCGCTCTGGTCGGGTTACTGTTTCGGTTAAAAGGTCTGGGGCATTGGCCGTTCACTAACGACGAGTATTACATCGCAGCGTCAGTGCACAACATTCTTCAGCGCGGGTGGCCGGAGTTCGACTGTGGCGGGTTTTACGTGCGAGGGCTACTTTATCAATATCTGATGGTCCCCGTTGCCTGGGCAGGGTTCGATAGTGAATTCGCCTATCGCCTGGTGCCTGTGGTTTCGTATCTGATCGCGATCCCGGCCCTGTATCAGCTCGCCAAGCGCATGGGTGGGTCGACAGTGGCAGCGCTCGTGGTTGCGGTGTTTGCAATCTCGACCCTGGAAATCGAAATTTCACGTTTTGCCAGAATGTACATGCCCTTCCAGGCACTGTTCCTCTGGTACCTATATTACCTGTATCGTGTGGTTGTTGAGGGTGATGTGCGGGTACGCCCGCGACTCTACCTGCTGACGGTGCTCAGCCCGCTGGTGTGGGAAGGTGGGATTTTTCTGGCGCTCCTTAATTTGCTGCCGGTAGTGGATCGTATGGACCGTATGGACCGTTCGGAGCGCTGGCACGCCGTTATTTCAGTAGTGCTGCTGGTTGCCGTGTACACGTTCCTTTCGTTCGATTTCCGCTACTATCCCCTGGGTGTAGCAGCGAACTGGCCACCAGGGCTTATCCAGGAGATTCAGCAGGGTGGTGGCAAGCTCTACCATCCGATGTTGCTGGCCTCGACCTTGACGAAACACACGGCCTGGTTCGCGCTCGCAGTGGTTCCGTTGATTCTGGGCATCTGGGGTACCGTGCGGACCCGCGAACTGACGCCGACTGCGCGAATGGCGGCAGTGTTTCTGGTCTTGCTGGCGTTCGGCAATGCGTTCAGCCTGCTCGCGCTCGCGGGGCTTGTATTCGCGCTGCTCGGGTGGTGGCGGGGTCGCGAGTGGTCCACATCCGCCGGGCGGCTTATCGCCGCCGCCATCATCGTCTCGTTGATATACTGGCTTGCCTATGCGTTCGGAACAGAGGCCTGGCGCTCGCTCGTGGATCTGAAGGCGCTTGACGCTCTGGTGGTGAATGCATTACGGCATGTTTCCAGTTGGTCACCCGTGGCAGCAGAGGGGGCTTCAGTGGCGCTGGTATTGTCACTGTTTCCGAACGGACTAGTGCAATTGTTGTACGCCTGGATCAGCACGTATCCGATCCTTATTACGCTCTATATCGTGGCCATTGTCGGCGGATTGGCTGGGCTGCTCGGCAAAGATGCCCCGGAAGCTCGTGGCTTCCGGTTCGTCGCCGCCGTGTTGCTGATTTGCATAATGGCTGTGGCGATGTTGACCATTGGCAAGTCCACGCGATACACGTTCTTCCTGTTCCCGCTCATGTTGCTGCTGGCACTGACCGGTTTGCAGGTTCTTGCGCATCGTTTCAGAGCAGATCAGATGCGGGCCGACGCCATCGTGGTTGTGGCGTTCGTTGGCTTGGTGTCGGTTTCGGACGACATCGATTTTGGGCATCTGCTCCACATTGATACCCCGGAGGTGAATTTCCGCACGCTCTATGCGAACGATCCACGCAAGCTCTCTAGCTTTATCATGCGACGCGATTACCGCGGCGTTGCCGAGCTGATCGAGCGCAAGGCCCAGCCTGGCGATATCGTGATCTCGACCTTGCAGACCGTCGCCTGGTACACGCAACGCATCGACTACATCTTCTTTGGCCCAGAACACGAGCAGTTTAAGGCATACACTGCCTGCGCAGGCACCCGTAGCCTGTGGACGAATCTGCCACTGATCTACGATGCGGCGGCGGCCTACCAGATGATCGACCACGCAGATGCGACCGTGTGGATTATCCTGAATCTGCAGAAGCCCAGGCCCGATGAGGCCAAACTGGTACAGCGCTACGGGGAACACGTTGAGTTCCGTGCTCAGGACGGGGTGTTAGCGGTACTCCGCGTCGAGCCGGGTGACCTGACGCGGAATTTGCCTTTACCACAGGCGCATGCCGGACCCACCGATACCCACCTGCATGACGCACAAGCTTTCACGCGGGCCAGCCATCCTTTGGGGAATACTCTCGTTCGAGGTGTGGATGGATGTATTTTGGGTGCCGATTCATGACCGAGCAAACCCTGATGTTCTTTGCGATAGTGTTCGCATTTCTGGTGCTTGCAGCAATTTTCATCCGGAAATTCGACATGCTGATGATCGTGGTGCTGATCGCCATCACACCGTTCAGCATATTCCGCTTCATGCCGCGCGAGATTTTCGGTGTCACCGGACTGAGTGCATTCAACGTTATTTGGTTGGCTGCGACCTTGATGATCCTGTTGATGTTGCTGGTGCGACGCACAGGCATAGAGTCCACTCGCTTTTTCACAGTGGCAGTGATTGCGTTCTTCTATGTCTACGCCTATTCGGTGATCTGGGCCATGGTAGACGTCGGCAGCTACCCGCAAGACGGCCGCTTCGCCACTACCCGTAAGGATCTGTTCCTTGAGGAACTCATTAAGCCGTTACAACTTGTGCTGTCGGGCTGGCTGATCTACGCATACCTGCGCATGGGCGGCAGTAGGCAAACCATCGACTTCGGTGTATTGCTCACGGCGGTTGCTTGGGGTGCCGTCATCACGGGCTATTTTGCTACCGGATTTGTGGGCGGTGATCTCTACGCCGGTCGTTATGCCGTGACGCGATCAGCAGGCATACACGCGAACAGTATGGCGGCTCTTGCTGTTTATTTGCTCGTCTATGCCCTGCTGACGCGGTGGCCGGGCAGGGCGTGGATGCTGTTGCGCTACGCGGCCATCGCCGGTGCGTTGTTTGCGATCGTATTCACGTTCTCGCGTATTGCTTTTCTCGTGACTCTGGTGATCCTGGGTCTGGTATTCTTCAAACTGAGCATTCGTGAACGCATCGCGGTAGGGTTGCTAACGGTGGTCATGTTGGCGGGAGTATCCTCGCTGATTATCGAGCGGTTGAGCTTCGGCTTAGAGGGTAAAGACACGGATGGGGCGGTTGATGTGAACAAAGTTTCCGCTGGCCGCATCGACAGGATTTGGCTGCCGCTCTTGACGGAAATCCAACGCAATCCGCTGTTAGGTAACGGGCGCTACACGACGCTTAAATCAGAGGCTTACGCGAACAAGGCGTGGGGACACCTCGGTATCAATTCACCGCACTCGGCCTATATCGAGATCCTCATTGACATGGGAATCATTGGCTTTGCGCTGGTCGCGTTCATGTTTTGGCGCATGTATCGGCTAGGTGATCAGCACGATATACGACTCCGGTACATGATTCTGGCATTGGCACTGCTATCGTTGACCGGGCACTCATTTTACCCGTATATCGCGAACTACA
>CAJXGK010000270.1 GCA_913053815.1 uncultured Rhodanobacteraceae bacterium | reverse complement strand
GCAGCTCTGTTGCAATGATCTTATGCTGCATCCCAGTTCAGTACTACACGTGCTGGGCCGAGGTTCGTTACACTCCCGCAGTAGGCCTTGCCGGTAGGATTCCTGATACGCATGACCCATCGCCACACCCGCCCTATTGCATTGGTTATCACCCGTAATCTGCCACCCATGGTGGGGGGCATGGAGCGGCTAGTTTGGCATATCGTGGATGAGTTGCGCGTGGACTATCGGGCCCATGTCATCGGCCCGCAAGGATGCGGCGGCCGACCAGATGTCGCGCCAGGCCGGAGAGCGAAACCTTTTCTGCGGGAATAGCCATGCAGCTTGTAATACTGGAATTTACACTACTTTAGACCAAAATCGCCTTGAAATGAAAGGGAATAATCTTGTTTTCCGCTTCCGTATTCATGCCGCGGGTTCCAATCGGCTTGCAGCGAAGAGGAATAGCCCGGCGTTTGCCCCCGGTATCCCTCGCCGTATCGGGCCTTTTCGTGCCGGACTATCCTGCTTTGCGGTGGGTGTGGGGCCCGTCCCCACCGCTTACCCGGCTAAGATAGCCCTCAGTTCAGTCCTGTGACCCGGATGCATCTGCGCCGTCTGTTACAAACGTTACACACCGATCTCTACGCCGGCACCGAGCGGAGCGCAATGACCCGCTCGGCCGCGGTGACGGCCGGGCTGCAACTGCTTGCCACTATCGTTACCTTCGGTTCCAGTCTGCTCTACGCACGGGTACTGGGTCCGCACGGTTTCGGACTCTATGCCTATGTCACGGCCTGGGCTACCTTGCTCACCATTCCCGTTGCCCTGGGCCTGCCGGCCTACCTGGTGCGCGAAGGCGCGGGTCGTCCCGGAATCAATCGCAATTTACGACGCTGGGCCGATATACGGGTGTTGACGGTGGGGGCGGCGATCGCTCTGGTTCTGGTTGCTGCCTACTGGGTTCCGGTTGTGGGCCGGGCGCGGATTCTGTTTCTAATCGCCGCTCCCATCCCCCTGCTGGCCGCGTTGGGGCAGGTGCGCCAGAGCCTTCTACGCGCGCTCAATCGCGTGGCGACAAGCCAGTGGCCGTTGGTGCTGGGCCCGCTCCTGCTCGTGCTCACCATGCTTTCCGTGTGGTTATGGCGCGGCGGATTGCAGCCATGGGAAGTCATGGCTGCGGCCCTGGCGGCTACGGCACTCATTTTTGTTGTTGGGCACCTGCAGTTGCATCGCGTCACGCGCCGGATCGAAGCCACGCCTCCCCCTGCGTTGAGCCTGCGTGCGGCGCTGCCCTTCATGGTGATGGGGGTGTTGTTCCTGGTCAACAGCCGGGCCGATATCATCCTGTTGGGTAGCCTGCGCGGTCCGCACGATGCTGGAATTTACGCCATTGTTGCGCGTGCCGCTGCGTTCGTGACTTTTTTTGCGGGTGCAGTCAACATGGTGATCGCCCCCCGCATCGCGGCGCTTTATCGTGCCACCGAATGGGCTACCCTGCAGCGCTTGCTCACCGCCTCGGCGCGGCGTGTGCTGGTACTTTCCCTGCCCCTGGCAGTCATATTTCTGGTGGTAGCGCGGCCGTTGCTGACGTTTTTATACGGTGAACCCTACGCCGAAGGCGCCTGGGTGCTGCGCATACTCACTCTGGGCTTTCTGAGCATTGTCATTGCCGGCTCCACCGCGGTGGTGGCCAACATGACGGGCCACGAGCGGTTGACGCTCCACAGTGTGGGGGTGAGCGTTGCCGTCAACATCGTGCTTAACCTGGTGCTGATTCCCGTGCTCGGCATGAACGGTTCGGCGATCGCCACCGCTACCAGCCTGGTTTTGTTCAGCGGCTTGCAGTGGTACTGGGTACGTAGCCGCGTCGGATTGCGTCCGAGTGCGCTCGGATTCTAACACGACATATAAGCACAAGAAGTCATATCTAACCCATAATATAGATATTGGTATATAGTATGACCCGTTATGAGTAGGAAGACGCCCTCATTATTGCCCCGGTTAAACCGGCTTTTGATTGCCTTTGGCGACAATTTGAAGAAGGCGCGCTTGCGGCGCGGATTTTCAGCCGAAACCGTCGCGCAACGTGCGGGTATCTCGCGCAAGACGCTTTACCGCGCCGAGCGAGGCGATCCGGCGGTCGCGTTCGGTACCTATGTGCGAGTTTTGCAGGTGCTTCGACTGGAAAGCGACCTTGCGCAATTGGCCGCAGACGACGTGGTAGGCCGCAAACTTCAGGATATGAACTTGAAACCGCGGAGACGGGCGGCCAAAAGGTCGTCGAATGCGGTGCATCCCGGCCAGCCGAGCGCAAATTCCGGCACGGCAGAGAAATGATGGATCATCGCGAGACAGTCGAAGTTTGCGTTGACCTCCCGTACGCCAATACGCCGGTGCCGATGGGGATATTGCGCTGTCGGAGTGGTGCCGGAAGCGAGGTGTTTTCATTTACCTATGATCGCGCCTGGCTGGAGCAATCCGAAGCGTTCGGCTTCGATCCCGATCTGGCATTGTTCGAGGGGCCGCAATATCCCGCCGCCGACCGTGGCAACTTCGGCATCTTTCTCGATTCTGCTCCGGATCGCTGGGGCCGACTACTGATGCAGCGTCGCGAGAGTTTGCGGGCGCGCGCACAGCGGCGCCCGGTTCGCACGCTCACCGATTGGGACTTTCTCCTCGGCGTACATGATGAGACGCGCCTGGGAGCGTTGCGCTTTCACCACTCGGCCGATGAACCTTTCATTGACGACGATCCGCACCTGGCGGCGCCGCCGCTGACCTCTTTGCGCGAACTGCAATCGGCCAGTCTGCATTTCGAACAGCACATGGGCGATGAAGATCATCCCGACTACGGAAAATGGATCGAGCAGCTATTTGTACCCGGCTCTTCGCTGGGCGGTGCGCGGCCCAAGGCATCGGTGCGCGACCGATCCGGTGGGTTGTGCCTGGCGAAATTTCCCAGCCGCCGGGACACGCGGGATGTCGGCGCCTGGGAACTGGTCGCACACCGAGTGGCCGCCAAGGCTGGAATCGACGTGCCACCGTCCCGCCCGCTACGCATAGCCGGGAGCGAGTACACAACATTTCTCGTAAACCGCTTCGATCGCACGGGAGCGGGCGGGCGCCTGCCTTTCGTTTCCGCCATGACCATGATGCAGCGCACGGATGGCGAGGCGGGCGCGAGCTATCTGGAATTGATCGATCTACTGCAATCGCGAGGCGCCGAATCGCGACGCGATTGTGCCCAACTGTTTCGCCGGGTGTTATTCAATATTCTGATTCACAATACGGACGACCACTTGCGCAACCACGGTTTCTTCATCGGTGCCCGGGGCTTGACCCTTTCCCCGGCCTTCGACATGAACCCAACTCCCGACCGTCGGGTGCTCACCCTGGCAATCAATGAAACGGAAGCGGCATGCGATCCGGCCATAGCCCTGGATGCCTGTGCGGATTATGGCTTGAAAAGAAAGGCAGCCGAAGACGTACTGAAGCAAGTCAGGGTTGCCGTGTCCGCTTGGCGTAGCGAGGCATCGCGCTTGCATCTATCGAAGTTGGAGCAGGCCATGATGGCGCCGGCGTTTCAAACCGATGAATAGCG
>CAJXGK010000269.1 GCA_913053815.1 uncultured Rhodanobacteraceae bacterium | reverse complement strand
GGCGCGGTACTGGCTGCCGAAATTCTTTGCATTGCGCCGGCCGGACGCGGTGATCGCGGTGATGCCGCCCTTGCAGATCGGCGTGTGGCCGCTGTTGTACGGCTGGGTCCGGCGGGTTCCGTGGGTGCTGCACGTGCAGGATCTGCAGGTCGATGCGGCGCTGCGGTTGAAGATGCTGCCCGGTGGGGTGATCGGCCGGATGCTCTATGGGGTGGAATCGTTTCTGCTGCGCCGGGCGACGCGGGTGTCGACGATTACCGAGGCCATGCGGCAGCGGGTGATTGTCAAGGGCGTTGCGCCCGAGCGGACATGGTTGTTTCCGAACTGGGCGAATATCACCTCGGTTCGGCCTGGACCACGTGAAAACGCGTTTCGTACCCAGCTTGGGCTGGATGCCGCCAAAATACTGGTGCTCTATGCCGGCAACATGGGTGAGAAGCAGGGGCTCGACCTGGTGCTGGCGGTGGCCAATGATCTACGAGAGGATACCCGCCTGTACTTTGTCATGGTGGGGGATGGCGCGGCCCGTCCGCGCCTGCAAGCACAGGCTAGCGAACTGAACCTGCCGAACCTGGGCTTCCTGCCACTGCAGCCCCTGGAAAAGCTGCCCGAGATGTTGGCGGCGGGTGACATTCACCTGGTAGTACAGCGGCGCGATGCGGCCGATCTGGTGATGCCTTCCAAGCTCACCAATATCCTGGCGGCGGGGAGGGCCTGCGTGGCCACGACCGATCCGGGGACGGCATTGGCCGAGGTGGTGGCGGGGCACGAAACCGGGTTGGTGGTATCGCCCGGCGATGTGGCAGCGCTGGCGGAGGTGATCAGTCGGCTGACGGGGGATGTAGCCTTGCGCACACGCTGCGGCGAGAATGCACGAGCCTATGCCGAGCACTATCTAGATCGTGAAGTGATTCTGAGTGAGTTTGAAAACAATCTGATAACTTTGGTGGAAGAGGACTGACATGACTAAACGGGCATTGATTACCGGGAGTACCGGGCAGGACGGGGCCTATCCGGCTGAGTTGCTGCTGCAGAAGGGCTACGAGGTGCACGGGATCAAGCGCTGTGAATAAAGGAGTCAGAAACCTCAAAATACCGTCATCTATTGACATCGAGAGTAATTCAGCAATAGCTGAACCCACTTACGGATAAAATGAAGGAGGCGACTATGCGAATCACTCTGAATCTTGATGATCAATTGATTGATGCGGCCAGACATCGAGCTGTAGAAGATAGGGTGTCCTTGGCGCGAGTCATTGAGGATGCACTGCGTAGCACTTTGTCAAAGCCGATGCCAACGCATGAAACGATACGATTGATAACCGCGCCCGGTATCGGTGTTAGACCCAGAGTTAACCTGGATGATGGAAGTGTGTTACTGGACACCATGGACGATCAAACATGATGTTGATGGATGTAAATGTACTGGTTTATGCACACAGAGAAGATGTGAAGGATCACCTGGCCTATCGCGATTGGTTGGAGACAGTGATCAATTCCAATATAGCGTAGGGTTTTTCAGAGTTGGTATTGAGTGGTTTTATGCAAGTGGTGACCTCACCCCAGGGTTTTTGAAAGGCCGAGTTCCACGGATGTGGCCATCGCTTTCGTACAACCAATCAGGTTGGCCAGGAGTATTGGTGGAACCGTTTTGCTTGTTTCACCCTACCTTGGGTTATGGCTCTGTAGGGTCGGTCAAGCGTAGCGGACCCACCGCTGTGCTGCATAGCCTGTGCTAAAATCCGGTATATTTTGGAAGGAGATCGCCATGAATCGAATGCTGACGGCCGTGATTGAGCGCGAAGGAGAAGGATATGTCTCGCTTTGTCCTGAAGCGGATATCGCAAGCCAGGGTAAAACCGTGGATGAAGCCCGCGATAACCTCCGTGAGGCGCTGGAATTGTTTTTCGAGTGCGCTCCGAAGGAAGAAGTGAGCCAACGCTTGCATGGCGAGGTGTATGTCACTCAGCTGGAAGTCGCGGTTGGGTAAGCTCAAAGCGCTTTCGGGAAAACAGGTTTGTTCGATTCTGGCCGCTCACGGCTTTGAGAAGGTCAGGCAGCGTGGCAGCCATGTGGTCATGCAACGGCAAACCGACGAGGGAAGCACCACCATCCCGGTACCGGATCACAAGGAACTGAAAACCGGCACACTACTGTCAATCATCCGTCAATGCGGTGTGCCGCGTAGTGAGTTTAAGGTATGAATTTGGTAATGTGTCTCCTGAATTTTCTCAAAGGAACAGGGAACCATGGGTAAGCGGGCATTGATTACCGGTGTCACCGGACAGGACGGGGCCTATCTGGCTGAGTTGTTGTTGCAGAAGGGCTACGAAGTGCATGGCATCAAACGTCGGGCCTCGTCGTTCAACACGGCGCGGGTGGACCATCTTTACCAGGACCCACATGTTGAGAATCGCAATTTCGTGTTGCATTACGGTGATCTGGCTGATTCCAGCAACCTGATTCGCATCATTCAGCAGGTACAGCCGGAGGAAATTTACAACCTCGGCGCGCAGAGCCATGTGGCGGTGTCGTTCGAGAGCCCTGAGTACACCGCCGACAGCGTGGCTCTCGGTGCGCTGCGGCTACTGGAAGCGATACGTATTCTTGGTCTGGAGAAGAAAACCCGCTTCTACCAGGCGTCGACGTCAGAGTTGTTTGGCCAGGTGCAAGAGACCCCGCAGACTGAGACCACGCCGTTCTATCCACGCTCACCGTATGCGGCCGCCAAGCTGTATGCCTACTGGATTACCGTGAACTACCGTGAGGCTTACGGGATGTATGCCTGCAACGGGATTTTGTTTAATCACGAATCACCGATTCGTGGCGAGACCTTTGTGACCCGCAAGATCACCCGGGCGTTGGCGCGTATGCATGAGGGCCTGGAGACCTGTTTGTACCTGGGCAATATGGACGCACTGCGTGACTGGGGCCATGCTCGTGACTACGTGGAGATGCAGTGGCTGATGCTGCAGCAGGAGGTTCCGGAGGATTTTGTGATTGCCACCGGTGAGCAGCATTCGGTACGCGAGTTGGTCGATTGTGCCGCCGCAGAGTTGGGTATGCACCTGGATTGGCACGGTACGGGTGTTGAAGAAACGGCCGTGCTGGCGGCAGCCGCTGAGGGTTGCGAAGTACGGCCCGGTAGTGTGGTGGTACGGGTAGACCCCGCCTATTTTCGGCCCACTGAAGTGACAACCCTGCTCGGTGATGCCCGCAAGGCCCACGCCAAGCTGGGCTGGAAGGCGCACACCAACTTTGGCGATCTGGTGGCCGAGATGGTGAGGGCCGATCTCCAAGCCGCACAGCGTGACCGGTTGGTAAAGCAGGCGGGGTATCGCACCTATGACTACCATGAATGATTCGGCTGTGATTACCCCCGATGCACGCATTTATGTGGCCGGGCATCGCGGGCTGGTGGGTTCGGCGATTCTGCGCCGCTTGCAGGCAGCGGGGTTTACTAATCTGCTGACTGCCACGCATGCCGAACTGGAGTTGACCCACCAAGCGGCGGTGAACGCCTGGTTTACCGAGCATCGGCCCAGTCATGTGTACCTGGCGGCGGCACGGGTGGGGGGTATCCACGCCAACAA
>CAJXGK010000268.1 GCA_913053815.1 uncultured Rhodanobacteraceae bacterium | reverse complement strand
AGCAAATAAAAATTCCATCATCCCGGGCGCCTCTTGGTCTCATCATCCCGGGCACCTCTTGGTCTCGTCATCCCGGGCATCGACCCGGGATCCAGGGGGAGAGCGGGGTAGCAAGGCCGCTTGTCGTGAACGTAAAACCCAAAAAGGATCAGATGTCCACTCCGTAATCATGGCCTTCTTTACTGGATTATCGCCTGCGCGGAAATGGCGAATGAGTCGTTGCATGCTTGTCCATGGCCGTGGACACAGAGTCAGGTCACCAGAAATCAAGGCGCGGCGAAAAAATGATCTCGATGGATGCGGTTCGTACCTCACCACCTCCACGGGCTACGTGGGATGACAAGAATGCTAATGTGCGCAAGCTAAGCATGTACCAATGAGGGCCCCATGATTACAGTCATCGTCATAACACTGGTCTTTGTGGTATCCGCAATCGTTTGTCATTCATGGCCGGGAAGCGGGGTAGTAAGCCGGTTTTCTGGGGTGTAATGGGCCTCCCGTTTGGCCCGCTTGCCATACCCTTGGTATTCATCGCCAAACCCGGTAACGCATAACAATCCGCCCGACAGATCGTAGCCATCAAAGCAGCATGCAGCGAGGCGTATACCCTGCAAGGTGCTCTGAATAGACGCTTTTCATATTGAGCGAGGGGTCATCTGAGACTTGCTCCGTTTGGGAGTATCCTCAATTGTAGGCGTCTTGGGGATACCGTCGGGAACCTCTCAAAACCGTCATGAATGGACTGAGTGCAAGGCCTCGCGGAGTGAGCAACGAGACCTATCAAGTAGATGGGCGAGGCGCGAACGAGCACCCGACACCGCAATCGGTTCGTACCGTAGGTTTTTAGAGGTTTCCTGAAATCATGTACATCGGCCCCTACCCCATCAACCCACCCCTGCTGCTTGCACCCATGGCCGGGGTAACCGACCAGCCCTTTCGCCTACTGTGCAGACGTTTGGGAGCCGGCCTCGCTACCTCAGAAATGACCACCGCCAACCCACGTTTGTGGAATACCCCAAAATCACGCACCCGTATGGATCTACGGGGTGAACCCTCACCCATTGCGGTACAGATTGCCGGTGCTGACCCGGCCATGCTCGCCGCGGCGGCCCGCCACCATGTCGAACATGGCGCGCAGATCATCGACATCAACATGGGCTGCCCAGCGAAAAAGGTCTGCAATGTCTGGGCCGGCTCAGCCTTGCTACGGGATGAACCTTTGGTTGTGCGGATTCTCAAGGTCGTTATCGCCGCAGTCAACGTACCGGTCACCCTGAAAATTCGCCCCGGCTGGAATCACCGGCTTCGCAATGCCCTGCGTATTGCCCACCTGGCTGAGGATTGTGGGATTGCCGCACTAGCCGTGCACGGCCGTACCCGGGCGGACGGCTACGCACGCCGAGCCGAGTACGACACGATCGCCGAGATCAAGGCATCGCTACATATCCCGGTTATGGCCAATGGCGACATCGACTCACCTGAGAAGGCTCTTGAGGTGCTCCGCTATACCGCTGTGGACGCGTTGATGATTGGTCGGGCCGCCCAAGGGCGCCCCTGGATCTTCCGTGAAATCACCCACTTCCTGGCCCACGGTGAGTTACTGCCCGAACCGACACCCGCCGCTATCGGCGCCATTCTGCTCGAACATCTCGATGCGCTCTATCGCTTCTACGGCGAAAATCGGGGAGTTCGCATCGCTCGCAAACACCTAGGCTGGTATGCTAAAGATCGGTTAGAAAATACGGCCTTCCGTGACCGGATAAACCATGCCGGGAACCCCACCGAACAGCTGCAGTTGACCCGTGACTACTTTGCCTCTCTGCACACCAGCCGACTCTTCACAGCCTGATTTAAGGTTGAGAGAGCTTTGCCTATACCGCTCTTCCCGCAGGCAGGCACCGATCGCTGCATCATCGTCCTGAGCCCCGGTGAGGCGTGCTTTCGGTAGACGGGCGAATTACCATGACGATATCAGTAAATAACAACTGTCCCTCATGAAATCCCGCGCAACAGCTAATCCGACTCAGAACGCTATCGAACAGCTTGAACGCGCCGAAAAGCGTTGGGCACGTATCGACGCACTACTGCGCCGCCTTGTCGCTCGGCTCACTTACGCGGCGGAAGGCCGTTTACCACAACTGGATACTGCGCTTGGTAATATCCGTACCCTGGCGCACGCCCCCATGGACGAAAAGGCGCTGGAACCCCTACTTAACGACTTGGCAGAAGCCGTACGCTCACTCGATGAAATTCCCGTCTCGACGCCTCCAACCCTCAAGGAACTTCCGAATACCACTTCGGTCAGTGACTTGCTGATGGCAATACTTGATAGGCTCCAGCTCGATAAAGCAGCCAACACGTGCCTGGACGAATTACGTGGGCCCATCATCGCAACCGCTGATCCGGCCGTACTCATCCAACAGGCTGAAGCTCTAGCCGGCGTGGTTAACCACCACTGCCAGCAGATCGGGGAACAAAAGGTGGGGGCCGAGAGACTGCTGGCCCAAGTTTCCGAGCAACTGGATGAGTTGAACCACTACCTGACCCAGGAGGGCGACGACCACCGGGAAGATAGTGGAGCGCGCAAGAATCTCGACCAACACCTAAGCCACGCGATCGATACCCTTGGCACCCAAGTTCAACAAGCCAAAAATCTGCAGACTCTGCGGGAAGATGTGCAATCACGGATTCACGCGATCACTGTGCATATGCAATCGTTCCACAAACGCGAAGAGTTACGTGAGCGCGCCTGGCAAACCCGTGCTGATCTAATGAACCAACACATCCACGAGCTAGAACGCACTGCACAAGACCTGGAGGCCAACCTGCATCAGGAACAACAGCTGGCCTCCACGGATCCACTGACCGGTATTGACAACCGACTCGCCTTTGATAACTACCTGGAACAGATCTGCCAGAACGCGACACCGAAGGGCTATTACACCTATCTGTTGGTACTAGACATTGACTACTTCAAGAACATCAACGACCAATTTGGCCATGCAGCTGGAGACCGCGCCCTACGCATCGTTGCCGAGCAACTCAGGGCTCGGTTACGCGCTGAAGATCTATTGGCCCGGTATGGCGGTGAGGAATTTGCAGTGGTGCTGAAGACCTCCACCATGAAGGCCGGTACGCAAGTGGCCGAAACACTACGCGCCGGTATCGAGAAACTTCGCTTCCGCTGCCAGCAAAAACCCGTGCACATAACGATTTCGTGTGGAGTAACCCGACTACGCGCCGATGACACCCCAGCCAGCGTCTTTGAACGCGCCGACCGTGCGCTATACCAAGCCAAAGGGAAGGGTCGCAACCGCTGTGAGATGCTCTGATAGCCAACACCGGCAAGCACCCGAACTCAACATGCCGTCCTGGCTGTTCCTGGATTCGCTAACCCTACGTACCACGCTTCGGTTGTTATCGTCATCTTGGGCGGAGCCGCAATGCTTTTTCCGTCATCCTGGGCGAAGTGTAATGCTATTTCCGTCATCCCGGGCGCAGACCCGGGATCCAATGTGAGGTCGTAATAGCGAGATGGTTTGTCGTAGACCGATTGGGTCAAAAGGATCGAATCCCTGCTGTGCCATACCTACAAGAGA
>CAJXGK010000267.1 GCA_913053815.1 uncultured Rhodanobacteraceae bacterium | reverse complement strand
ACCTACGACCTTCGGGTTATGAGCCCGACGAGCTGCCAGACTGCTCCACCCCGCACCGGAGTCAGGCATTGTAGGTAACGCTCTACAAACTTGCAACTACTTATGGACGAGATCTCTTCACTTCAGTCACTTGCCGACGGGTCGCGTGATTGCGCATCCCCAGAATCACCGAACCTACACCGGCTCCTGCCACTCCCGTACAGGCCGAATCAACCCTCGGCGCCCATCTGGTGCCCACACCGGGAAGGAGTCCCCTTGAGGTGGACCATCGGGCACACCCATCCTATTGAATGCCCACATACGCCCCGCTCACTGGGAACTCATCCCATACGTCTACTTACGCCCAGTGGAATTCTTGGCGTTGTCCGCAATGAACTCGGCCAGGTCCTCAAGCCGACAACCGAAGTGCGCGCACAGCAAATCAAGCGTATCGGTACGCACGACGGCTCCAGGCTTGAGCATTCGCGAGAGCGTGATCCGACCTATACCGGTTGCTTCGGCAACTTCCAGCAACGTGATCCGCCGATCCTCCTGGAATTCCTTTTCAGCCATCTGCTCTTTGAGCTTGAACCTGATCACGTCTTCTGAATCCCTTGTGAATCACAAACGATTCACATGACTTCTATATTGTGTGTTTGCTCTTTGCGTGGTATTACTTATGTTAAATCGTATATGATTCACATGAACTGTATACGACGCCAATGAGCGCCGGATGAACCAAACCTACCTTACCACCGAACAGCTTTCGGGCCGCATCAAGTACGACCCACGCACGATTCGAGAACGCCTAAAGGACTCGGTACTGCTCGAACATCGGCACTACTTCAGGCCCTTCGGCGGCCGGAAGATCCTGTACATCTGGGAGACCATCGAGCAGGACATGCTCAAGCAAAGCGGCGCCTCCTCCGCCGTTGACATCCCCATGGCCAATGGATACGTCTGCCATGGCTAGTGTGAACGCTCGAGGTGGCCAGCTATTCTTTGACTTCCGCCACCAAGGTCTCCGGTGCCGTGAACAGACACCCCTCGACGACACCCCAGCCAACCGCAAGCGCATGCAGAAGGTGCTCGACAAGATCGAGCAGGCCATCGTCTCGGGCACCTTCGATTACGCCGAGTTTTTCCCCGGCAGTAAGTTCGCGAACAAGTTCACCGGCCATACTTCACAAGTGACGGCCCCCAGCAGCGATTCCTCACCCCATACCGGTACGCCACTCTTCCGCGAATTCGTCGAAAACGGGTTCGCCGAGTCCCTGCCCGCTTGGCGCCGATCTCATGCTGCCACCGTCCGCTCGACCATCGACCGACACGTAGTGCCATTCTTTGGCGACATGGCCGTAGGTGATATCAGGAAAGCCGATATCCTGCGCTTTCGCGCCGAGATCGCCCAACGCCAGGGCCGCGGCGACAACGCCACGATGAGCGCCAAAACCATCAACCGGATTATGCAGATTCTGAGCCAGACCCTGGCCGAAGCCGCCGAACGTTACGACTTCATCAACCCCGCCGAACGCATTAAACGACTGAAACAACGCCACGTCGACATCCACCCGCTCTCGTTGGCCGAAACTCGCCAGATTATCGAAACGGTCCGGCCCGATTACAGACCGTACCTGATCGTGCGTTTTCTAACCGGCATGCGTACCGGTGAAATCCATGGATTAAAGTGGCGCTATGTCGACTTCGATCATCGCCAGATCCTGGTACGCGAAACGCTCGTCCGCGGGCGGGTCGAGTACACCAAGACGGACGGCTCGCAGCGTGAAATCGCGATGAGCCAGCCGGTCTACAACGCGCTCCTCGAACAGCGACGGCGCACCGGTGAGCAGGAGTATGTGTTCTGCACCACAGCCGGCACGCCGATCGACAACGACAACTTTACCAACCGGATCTGGTATCCCCTGCTCCGCCATCTAGGCCTCGAGAAACGGCGCCCGTACCAGACGCGCCATACCTGCGCCACGCTGTGGCTGGCCTCCGGCGAAAACCCGGAATGGGTGGCACGCCAGCTTGGGCACCTCAACACGCTGATGCTGTTCCGGACGTATTCCCGCTTCATTCCCAACCTCACCCGTCAGGACGGTACGGCGTTCGATTCATTGGTGTCCAACGTCATCCAGGTATCCGGGCTGGCAAACGACACCACCGCAAACCAGCATGACCCACTATCTCCCGTTGCAACCGAACGCACCAGCGAGCTTTCGCGGTCTGCGCTCACTTCTCTAAGCTCCGGAGAATGCTCATGACCCCTTCCCATTCTCCTTCGCCGGATCGGCCTCACACTCTTGGAACGATCGATTCGTTGATCGGCAAGAACGGACAAACGGGAACCGGCATTTATCTTCTTTCCGGCTACACGGAACACGTTGGACACAGCGGTCAACCACGACTCCAACTGACGCTCGAAGATGCCAGGGGACGTGTCACCGGGTTTGTATGGCCCGAAGCGCGGAGCGCAATGACGTGTCCGGCCATGCCATCGCCGGTGTCGGTGCGAGCAACGGTGCAGATCTTTGAAGAAAGAGCTCAGCTCAAGGTACAAGGCCTGGCCCCACTGGATCTTAGCCACGTACCCAGTGCAACAGAACTCCTGCCCCGGCACCGTTGTCCAGAGATAGCCCATCCAGCGCTGGATCGCCTCACCCACTTGGAGCACGACCTTCCTGCACCACTCGATGGCTTCTTGCGCGAGGTGCTACTGGACCCGCGAATAAGCCTCCCGTTCATGCGCTGCCGGGCCAGCGTGAACCACCATCACGCTTTCGTTGGCGGGCTACTGGTACACAGTACCGAAATGCTCGACCTCGCCCATGAGATTACGCGTCGCAGCATCCCTGACGATGACTGGTCATCGTACCTCGCGCAGTTGGGATACCTGCTGCATGACCTGGGAAAACTGCGATCCGTGGGCGAATTGCGACGGCCACGATACGGGCTCGTCGTCCCTCACGAAATCATGACCATCGAGATGCTTACGCCTCATCTGCGATCGCTGGAACAACGCGCGCCGGATCTTGCTGTCGCGCTTCGCCACCTATTCGCCCATATGGCCACGCCACACAGGGTAAGAACGACGCCTCAGCACGTCATCGCGCAAGTGGTCACCCGCCTGGATCAGTGGAGCACAGCGACCCACAACCGCCGAGACCTCAGGCATTTACTGAACGGCAGCAGGAAATTCCCTCACCGGCAAACCCGCCGCCTACGAGCAGTGACAGATTCCCATCGCCAACCGTGGGCTCAAAATGAGGGCTGAGCCAACTATGAGTCGGTCAAATTACCGATAGTAATAACGATGCAGCGGGGCTATCTCTCCGGCCTACACCACCGACTGACAAGCACTCAGGGTGGTGTCCTGATGGGCCTGACCTACCCGTTGTTCCGGCGACGCGACGGCATGGCACCTGATCCGTGTCGGGTTCCGTTAATTTACGTATTCTTTTGACAAATAACTCTGGGTGCGCTGCCATTCCTGCATGGCTTCGATGAGGGTGCGGTGGTTCAATGACTAAATGCTTCCGGCCTTGACCCCATCAACACACCAAAAGTAATTATTATAGATAAAGACATCAAAGATGCATACTATGAATATACGCCAAATATTAG
>CAJXGK010000266.1 GCA_913053815.1 uncultured Rhodanobacteraceae bacterium | reverse complement strand
TCGAAAGATCAAAAAACGGTCCTCAATTTTTCATCCGCCTCGCTACGATCCCCTAAGTCAGACAGGCTCCTGGAACAAAAATTATGCGGTAAAACGATGCCGTCAACCAGCAAGTATGTGGTGCGCCAGAACGTTGAGTTGTTCTGAATCGATAATTTCCACATCGCGACCGTCGACACGAATCAGACCCTGGTTCCGAAACCGTCCGAGTATGCGGCTAATGGTTTCCGAGGCCAGGCGAAGATACTCGGCGATCTCGTTGCGAGTCATGGCCAAGTGCACGTATCGTGCCGGAAACCCCTGGGCAGCAAAACGTTGCGCCAGATCGGTCAGGAATGCCGCCACCCGTTCGTCGGCCGAATGATCACCCGCCAGCCTCGATGCCATGCCAAGTTCTCTGGATAGCATGCGGAACAGTTGCTGTTGCAGCATGGGCATACGTGTGGCCAAGGCACTGATTGCAGAAAAGGAGAATCGGCAGAATTGGCTGGATTCCAGAGCCACTGCATCGCATGGAAAGCGTTTGGGGTAGATAGCATTGAGTCCGACGAGTTCTCCTGGAAGATAGAAACCCAGTACCTGTTCGCTGCCGTCCGTGTCGACGGTCAGAGTCTTTACGGCACCGGAGCGCACCGCGTATAGGGCTCGAAACGGGTCATTGGTGCGAAATATATGCTCCCCGGCATGATAAGGGCCGACGTGCTCGACCATGACGTGCAGATCACGCAGGGTGGGCTTGTCGTAGCCCGCATCAATGCAGGCGCTGGAAAATGCGCAGGTGCTGCAGAAGTGCAACCCCTCACCTTCATCGGCGTGGGTGGTTGGGGTCGCGCTTTGTAGGGGGGGCATGGTAAATGGGTTCCGATATATCACTGGACGGGCCGGACGTTTCGATTTTTAATCTGCGGTACGATGTCGCAATATTGACCTGGGTCATGGTAATTCCCCTTCCCAGGGGGTATCAATGCAGCCGTTAGAGTGTCCAGGCAAACGGCTTGGTACATGGGGTTGCTTTGGCGAATTTTGTTCTCATTGATTGCAGGAGATTCATCATGACCCAAGATCGTAAAAATACACCCGAAGATCCATCCCGACGGCATTTCGTAAGTAGCGCCGGTACGGGTGCGCTATTACTGGGTTTGAGTGGCATAGCAATGAGTCACCGTGTCTTTGCTGCCGGGCGCTCACTAGCTGGGGAGTATCCTCAGCAAGATGATTTTGCCGGCAGCATTTTACACGCCGACACCGTGGTGGCCGATCCGGCCCGGCTGCCGCCGCCCATTCATCGTCAACATTCGATCCACCATGAGATTGAACTCGAGGCTCGTGAGGTGCGCGCCAAGCTGGATGATGGTACTGAATTTGTATTCATGACCTGGAACGGACAGGTGCCGGGACCCATGTTGCGGGTACGCCAGGATGACACGGTGACCCTCACCGTAAAGAGCGCCAAGACCAATAAGCGCCCACACAATGTGGATATGCATGCCATTTTAGGAACCGGAGGCGGAGCTCCTGCCGTTATGGTTTATCCCGGGCAAACCCGTAGAGAGTTTTTCAAGTGCGTGTATCCCGGGGCCTACATTTATCACTGCGCAGTGCCAAACCTGGATGAACATATCAGTCGCGGCATGTATGGAATGATATTGGTTGAACCTCATGAGGGTCTGCCTAGGGTGGATAGGGAGTTTTACATAGGCCAGAATGAACTTTATACAAAGGAACCTTTTGGTTCCAAGGGTTTGGTGCACTTCGACTACACTACAATGGCTGCCGAAGACCCCAGCTATGTACTCTTTAACGGGGCGGTTAATGCGCTTACGCCCAACCGTTTGGGGGCGATGCAGGCGAAGCGAGGTGAGACCGCACGCGTGTTTATGGTATGCGGGGGGCCTAATCTGACTTCAAGCTTCCATGCTATTGGGAATATCTGGAAAGAGTGTTGGCCACAAGGTGCACTTGCTAATGCGCCGCTACGTTATGTGCAAACACAATCAGTGCCTCCGGGTAGCTGCTTCGTCGGTCATCTCGATCTGCAGGTACCCGAAACGATCAAGCTGGTCGATCATGCTCTAAGTCGGGTTGCCCGTAAGGGTTTACTGGCCGAAATCGCCGTCGGTGGCGCTCCCAATCCTGCGGTATTTAAAGCGCTCGGATAGCCTGCGTAAGCTTAGAAAGCGACCTGGATGCCTCCACTGAGTCGGCACACAAGATGTGCAAATTATCGGCGATGCTAGAGAATTTCGAGTCGGGATCAATGGACAAGCCCGCGCCGCTAGCGGCGCGGGCTTGTTGCGGCAAGCACCGAGACTGACCACCCTGTGCGTGTCATGGGGTTTGGGTTGCCTACGTTACGGCTCTTCTGCGCAGCAATACCCAGTGCTCGTGAGGTTTTTTGCTGGATAGAGCTGCGGTATGAATCCCGTGCGTGGTATGTTCACGCCATGAATATAACCCTACGTCGTACCAAGATCGTGGCCACCCTCGGCCCCGCCACCGATGACCCCGAACTCCTCGCCCGTACCCTGGCTGCCGGGGTCGATGTCGTACGCCTGAATCTTTCTCATGGCGTAGCCGATGACCATCGGCGTCGTGCTCGTGCCGTTCGGCAGTGGGCCGAAAGCAGTGGCCATGAAATCGCTTTGCTCGCTGATCTACAGGGGCCGAAAATTCGCATTGAGCAATTTGCCAATGGCCCGGTCCAGGTGCTTGAGGGCCAGCCCTTCACGCTGGATTGTCAGGCCGATGTGGCACCGGGTGATGCAACGCGGGTTGGGGTGAGTTACTACGCGCTGCCCGAAGATGTAAAGGCCGGTGATGTGCTGTTACTTGATGACGGCATGGTGGCGATGGACGTAGTTGAAGTAGTAGGCCGGGAAGTGCGGTGCCGGGTTAAAACCGGTGGCACCCTCTCCGATCGTAAGGGACTTAACCGCCTCGGTGGGGGCCTCAGCGTGGCCGCCTTATCGGCCAAGGATCGTGCGGACATTCGTCTTGCGGCAGAAATGCGGGTAGATTTCCTCGCTGTTTCCTTCGTACATGATGCCGCTGATGTCGAGGAGGCCCGGCGTCTGTTGCGTGAGGCCGGTGGCCAGGCTTGGTTGGTGTCCAAGATCGAGCGTGCCGATGCCATCGACAATCTTGAGGCGATCATTGATGCTTCCGATGCGGTGATGGTGGCCCGAGGTGATCTGGGTGTGGAAATTGGTGATGCCCAATTACCAGGCCTGCAGAAAAAGATCATTCGTGAGGCGGTCCGCCGTAATCGGGCCGTAATCACAGCCACGCAGATGCTACAGAGTATGGTGACGGCACCCATTCCCACCCGCGCCGAGGTACTGGATGTAGCCAATGCAGTGATCGATGGAACCGATGCGGTGATGCTTTCCCAGGAGACGGCGACCGGGGCACATCCCGATCTGGCCGTAGCCGCTATGCAGCGCATTTGTCAGGGGGCGGAGCGTCAATTCGAGCCCCGCGAAGATCAGTCGCCGGGAGCCCATCGACTGGACCGTACGGATCAGGCCATAGCCCACGCTGCCATGTTGCTGGCTGAGCTGATTCAGTGTGCCGGCGTTCCCGATGGTGTCTTCAATGTTGTGCACGGTGACCGTGTCGCGGT
>CAJXGK010000265.1 GCA_913053815.1 uncultured Rhodanobacteraceae bacterium | reverse complement strand
AAGTTACTGGCGCCGATCAGGGAATCCAGGACGCGGGTTATCGCGACCGCCTGGATGGCGAGAAAGGTAAACCACGGGATCGGCCCCATCGCCAGGGGCCGGCCAGAGTGGCCATGGGTAACCCGGGTGACCATGCCGACCATGATTGAGCTGAAGAAGCCCACGGTCAGGGCATGCAGGGCGGCCATCTGTATGGCTACAGCATGATTTGCGGAGACCCATCCGGCCAGGGCGTACAGAATAAATGCGATCGGCAACCAGAGAAAAGCCACATATAGGACGTTCAACAAACCGCGCCGACCACGCCAGAAAACTTTCCACGGTTGCCAGATGATCCAGTGGCCCAGAAAAAATATCGCCAGTAGCGTGTTGACCAGCATACTCAACAGGGGCTGATGCCAGACATCTAGCGCCAGATGCCCCAGCAGTAACAGCCACAGGATGGGTAGTGAAAACCGAACCCGCCGCACTATGTAACCTGGAACCACGCTACCTGAAAAGAACGGCAACATTCGGTGCAGAACGGTAAAGAAAACCGGTAATAGAAAAGTAAAAGTACCCAGCCGGATGGCAGGTACCGCAAGAGTTGCCGATGCACCCACAAGAAATGCGAAAAACAATGCCAGACCGCCTGCCCCAGCAGTCAGTGCCAGCAGAATCGACGCCGCCCAAGGGTCGACAGTGGGGGCTCTTAGAAAGACCCGGAGCAGTTGCCCAATACCCGTTATCCAACCCACCAACATGGCAGCAAAGCCGAACACTAGCCATAGGTGGCCGAGCATGGTGCCAGCCAAGGCCACAACCATACCGCTGAAGATTAGTCCAAAGACCGGCACATAGGCACGGCGAGTCAACGCCGCTTGTCCGGTCCAGCGCGGAAACACGGTTAACAGAAAACCAAAGATGAACGGACCGAGCATTCCGTATTGCGCCAGCATGCCATGCAGCCAGATGCCGGGTACGGTTGGGGAGGGAAAACCGCTCCAGGCAAAGGTGATGGCGCCGAGCTCGAACATCCACCAGCCCATGATGCCCAGCAAAGCAACTACGCCGGTAAAAAACATCAACCTATGCGGTGCGGATACCAATACTGTAGCCAGGCTTGCGGGGGCGATAGTGGTTGGAGATGCTGAGGCACGGCGAAGAGGTACTTGAGGATTCATGTAAAAACTAAGCCAATTGGTCATTGAATGTTATGGCTATGCAGAAGGTATATTCCACACACGGATCCCGGTATGAGAGCCGGGAAATCATTGTTGTATACGGCGCTAACTCATTCAGGCCGCAGACCGTATCCCAAAGTCGTCGGGGTGCAGTATCAGGTCGTCCAGGGTGTAGCGATCTAGGGTTGCAGCGAAGGCCTCGAGGGCTTCTTGAAGAATACCGCGCAACCGACATGTCGGGGAGATCACGCAGTGATTTTCGATGGTAAAGCATTCCACTAGGGCAAAATCCGGCTCGGTGGCCCGGACCACGGCACCCAGAAGGATCTTTACAGGGGGCCTGGCCAGTGTCAGCCCGCCGGATCGTCCCCGCACAGCTTTCAGGTAGCCGGCACGAGTGAGTAGGTTGGCAACCTTCATCAGATGGCTACGAGAGATCTGAAAGGTTCTGGCCGTTTCCTCAATCGTGATCAGCCGATCATCTCGGGCTGCTGCATACATCAGCAAGCGCAGTGCGTAATCGGAAAAGTGAGTCAAGCGCATGAGGACGTCCGGTGGGGCTGGGCATGGAAAATCAGCGAACATACTGAAGAGAGAATAAAGATGATTGATAAAGGCATGTTTTGCAAGTCGCACAACCTTTTCTAGGCTCTGAGTATTTGTACAAATCTATTTGTTTACAATCAGTTATCTTGAGGGTGTGAAAGTTGTTCATGCTGATAGTTGATAAAAGATGTATTGACAATGAATCTTTTATAGCATAATTTATATCTGGCGTTGCCACTCTAATGTCCCCCATAACGAGTCTTACTACATGACTTGCTGGATGTGGCCTTTCACACCTTGTTCATCTTTCAAGGAACTTTTTTATGTCTGATCCCATCGCTTCCCCGGAGCCTGCTGAGATTGATGTGCGCAGCCTTGTTCCCGCGCAACGACACGCCCGGATTTTTGAACGGGTCGATGCCTTGCTCCCTGATACGTCTTTTATCCTGATTAACGATCACGACCCCAAACCGCTGTACTACCAGCTTGAAGCCGAGCATCCTAAACAGTTCTCCTGGACGTATCTTGAAGAGGGTCCCGAAGCTTGGCGAGTACAGATTCGCAAGTTGCCATAAGCCACCTGCAACTCGCTGAAATGTGGACGCGCGCAAGTGCTGGAGGTACTCGCGCGTCCAGGTCGTTGGAGGTTTGAAAGGCTGGTGTTGCACTTTCCCGCTGGACCATGGCGTACTTCACGATTGCTCTGGTAGCGTTGCTGGCGGCCGAGGTACTGATGACGGTGGGTTTCGGATACCCGCAGTTACCTATCGGTGCTCCAGCGACTCTGGTGTTGGTGCATCTGGTGGTGCTGGGCTGGCTGAGCCTGCTGCTCTGTGGCGCACTGTTCCAGTTTGTGCCGGTGTTGGTTGCCAAGCCGCTCTACAGCATGTTGTTGTCCTTACCGGCTCTGCTATGTCTTGCCAGTGGGATCATCGTGTTATTGCTCGGATTTTTGAGCTTAGGGGGAACGATAAAAGTGATTTTTCCGTTCTTCCCGCTGGCGAGTGGGTTGCTTATTGCGGGTTTCGGGCTGGTCTGGTGGGATCTTGGCCTGACCCTGTGGAGGGCTCGACCATTGACTTTACCAGCACGCTTTATCGTCGCTGGGATAAGCAGTCTCGCCGCTGTAGTGAGCTTTGGTGTCCTATTCACGCTAGTGCTGGGTGGTGTCACGGGTGGTTCTGCTGCGGCGCGGCTGTTGACCTACGCCTTACCGCTGCACATCGTCGCGGGCCTCGGTGGCTGGCTCACCTTTACCGCCATGGGTGTTAGCTATCGACTGCTCGCCATGTTTATGCTGGCCCCGGAGCAAGATCGGGTAAGCAGTCACGGTGCGTTCTGGCTCGGTGTAGGAGCGTTGGGCGTGGTGATTCTGGGAGGTAGTGCGGCCATTGTCCTGAACCGTGGTCCGGGATTGCTTCTGCTGATCGGTGCGGTACTCGGGCTGATCGCCGTCGCCCTGTATATCTATGATGTCGTGCGGCTCTATCAAACCCGTAAGCGGCGCGTCATCGAATTGAACAGTAAGATGGTGATACCGGCCATGGCGTCTTTAGTGACGGCGGTGTTGCTGATCGCTGTCCTGCTCGGCATGGAGCAGCTCACCCAGCACATCGGTGCCGTGGTGTTCCTGATTACCTTCGGTTGGCTCTCAGGGCTGGGCCTGGCCATGCTCTACAAGATTGTGCCATTCGTGACCTGGCTGGAATGCTACGGCCCGGTTCTCGGCAAAGCGGTTACCCCTCGGGTACAGGACCTGGTCAACGAGCACCGCGCGCGCAAATGGTTCGGGCTCTATTTTCTTGGGGTCTGGGGGGCGATGGCAGCGTTGCTGGTTGATGCCACCTTAGTGTTTCGTATTGCCGCAGCCCTGATGTTGGTCGCGACCACCGGTATCGTCGTACAACTAGTACGGGTGCGGCGTCTTGACGA
>CAJXGK010000264.1 GCA_913053815.1 uncultured Rhodanobacteraceae bacterium | reverse complement strand
AGAAGCTGTCTGCTCCCAATAGCACGGCCCGTGGATTCTTTTTAAATTGCTCCAGCATGCGTGTGCGCGGCAGGCCATCGGCCTGACTGAGCAAATTCAAGTTGCAAGTGGCCAGCCAAGGCGCCAGCCCAGCTTGGATTCGACGCATCATGTCGAAACTGGTTAACAGCACAAAGGCATGGCCATCAGTATCGGCATCGTCTTGCTGTAGCGCGTGACGTAAAGCCTGGGCCGGTGCGGCACGCAGAGTGGCCATTTCCAGCAGATGATCGCGGCCTTGAGCGAGATCTTCAGCCAGTTCCGCATGGCTGGCCTGGGTCTCGGCGAGCAGGCTGTCCAGCTCCTGATCGGTGGTATCACCGCCTCGGGCATGAGCAACGGCGAGTTCTCGCAGGGTCTCGCCATGGCGCAGCAGCAGCGTGCGCGCATCGGCGGGCGGGGCGCGGAATGCATCCATGCCTTCGTCGAACCAGCGTGCCAGCGCTTCCTGGGCACTGCCGGACAGGGCAAAATAGTGAACCTGGATGGGGCGCTGCTGACCGATACGATCAAGACGGCCGATACGCTGTTCGAGCAGATCTGGATCAAGGGGTAGATCCCAAAGCAGCAGGTGGTGGGCAAATTGGAAATTGCGCCCCTCCGAACCGATCTCCGAACACAGCAACAAGCGGGCCCCATCAAGTTCGGAGAACCAGGCTGCAGCGCGATCCCGTTGCAACAGGGTCATGCTTTCACAGAACTTGGCGAAGTTTTCGCCGCTACGGCTACGCAGGGTATTTTCCAGGGCCAGGACTTTGCTTTCACTACGGGCGATAAGCAGGAATTTTTCTTGGGGATGCTGCTGCAGGAGAGCCAGCAGCCATTCGATGCGTGGGTCACGGCTGTAGTCGAGATCAAGTGCTGAAGGCGGTTGTTGTACATCGGACAAAAATTCGGCAAGAAGCCGTTGCCGCTGCTCTTCGTCATCGGATGCGACCTGTTGTGGAAGATATTGGCGTCCCGGAAACCCACCTACCAGTTGCCGCAGGTTACGGAACATCACCCGGCCTACGCCATGTCGGTCAATCAGGGCGCAGAGCAGGTGCTCGGCGGCCTGGGGATTGGGATAACCATTGAGTGCGGCCAGGGCCGAAGCATCACCAGCAAGTCGCGCCTGCAAATTGGTGTGCTGCTCCGCACTCAAAGTGGCATGGCTCTCCAGGGTTGCTGTCAGCGCCGATAAGCTTGCATAGTCGTCGGTCTCACGGTGGTACTGATCGAGATCGACATAGCGGGCGGGATCAAGCAGACGCAAGCGCGCAAAATGGCCGTTACGCCCAAGCTGTTCCGGGGTGGCGGTAAGCAGGATCAGCCCGGGTACACATCCGGCAAGACGTTCGACCAGCGCATACTTTGCACTGACCTGATCCGGGGTCCACTGCAGATGGTGGGCTTCGTCCACCACCAGCAAATCCCAACCCGCTTGCAGGACTTGCTCGGAGCGCTGTGATGAGTTTGCAAGCCAGTCCAGTGGGGCGATAACCCACTGCGCATCGTCAAACGGATTGCGCTCAGCATCACCGAGTTCCAGCGATTCGCAGCGTGGTTCGTCGTAGACCGCAAAGCGTAGATTGAAACGACGCAACATTTCTACCAGCCACTGGTGGACGAGACTGTCTGGAACCAGCACCAGAACGCGGGCAATACGCCCCGTGGCCAACAGTCGCGACACGATCAGTCCGGCCTCGATGGTTTTGCCCAGACCAACTTCGTCAGCCAGTAGCAGTCTGGGTTGACGGCGGTTGGCTCCGGCTTCGGCAACCTGCAGTTGGTGTGGGATCAGGTCAACGCGGGCGCTGGCCACACCCCAACAGGCTGAACGTCGTGCCGCTTGGCGCCGGAGCAGGGCCTCGACACGCAGCGTGAAGGCTTCAGCATCATCCACGCGCCCGGACATGAGCCGCTCGTCGGCGCGTGACACCGGCTGTTCGTCATCAAGTTCCCCTTCGTGCATCTCCATGCCGTCACCGCTGTAGACCAATAGCAGATCGCGCATTTCGATGCGCTGAATAACCAGTGCGCGGCCTTTTCCGGAGATCCGTTGACCGACCCGAAACTCGGCCCTTAGCAGCGGAGCACTGTCCTGGGCGTAGTGTCTCAGCACCCCGGTCTTGGCAAACAGCATTTGCACATTGCGAGGATCGCAGCGCAATACCGTACCCAGTCCAAGTTCGGGTTCAGCCGTTGAAATCCAGCGTTGGCCAGGGGCAGGGTTCATAGGGTCTGCTTGGGTTATGAAGGGGCTGTGAATTGTACGCCGGGAAAGGATTCGCGTGCAGCGTGACAGCCTGTCGGTGACGCCTCGACAATGGGTGCTGGGCACCTGTCCAGCGAACTGGATAACGATAGGTGGTTGGAGTTAGTGGACATGGGTATATTCATCAAACCTCTAAAAAAATGAATATTTTAACGTTGGAAACTGTAAGTAAAATGTAAAGCACTCATTGTTACTGCGACGACTAAAATAGTCGTCGTAAGAATTTTCGTGATCAGGAGTATCAAGCATGTCCACCATGGCGATTGGGAAAGTAATCGGATTTGCTGCACTGGCGGTGTTTCTGGCCTGGGTGGTGTACCGAAAGACCCGGCGCCTGATTGGGAAAACGCTCTTTGACCGCAGGCGTATTCGTAAACGGCTGATCTTCCTGGTGGTCGTGTTCGTATTCGTGAGCTTCACCAAATGGTTTGAAGTACGTGGGGTGCTGCCGGATACCCCCCTTTTGCTCGTCTATGCACTGATCGGCTTTTTTGGTGGGGTGTTGGCTGGAACAATATTCGGATTGCGTAGTAGCACCCATGTGCAGTTTCTGCATGAAGGTGGGGTGCTGAAATACCGTTCCAACTCAATATTTGGCCTGATTGTGGTGGGCTTGTTCCTGTTACGCCTGGGTTACCACTTTTATCTTATGCAGCACCTGGGTATTGATTTTTCTGCGGTTCAATCCTCACCGCTGCAGGCGCATGAGCTTGCTGAGTACTATGCCGATCCACTGAACACCCTGCTGTGGGGGCTGTTCTTTGCCTACTACATTACTTTTTACGGGAAGCTGCTGCAGGCCAAGCCGGATATCGAAACGCTGCCAGAGGAGGTGCTAAGCAAATAGCTCAGAGGACAACGAAGTTCGATCCGGGTGGGGTTTGACACGTATGACCCACCCTGGATGGATGGCGCGGTGTTGTATCCAGGCTATGTTCGCTTGGTTGTCCTTGGCAGTTTATGTCCAAATATGAAGGTTTGCTATCGCGATAGAAAAAATCAACTCGATCCAGCATTCAGTGCCTCGATCGGATCCAGAGAAGCGGCCCGGGCCGCCGGGGCAATACCAAAAATAATGCCGGTACCGCCGGAGAAACCGATGGCCAACAGTGCCGCCCAGATGGGTATGCTGGCACCACCAAAACCGGGCACCAGATGCAATACCAGCAGGCCTATTCCATAGCCCAGCACCAAGCCGATTAGGCCGCCAAGCAGTGCCAGAGTGGCCGATTCAATGAGAAATTGCAGCAGGATGTCGCTGCGACGCGCCCCCAGGCTCTTGAGGATGCCGATCTCCTTGGTTCGCTCGGTGACCGACACCAGCATGATGTTCATGATGCCGATGCCGCCGACCAGCA
>CAJXGK010000263.1 GCA_913053815.1 uncultured Rhodanobacteraceae bacterium | reverse complement strand
AATGTGCCGGTCATCGAGGTACTGGTACAGATTGGTGATCGGGTCGAAAAAGACCAGGGCCTGGTAACCCTGGAGTCTGATAAAGCCACCATGGAAGTGCCTGCCGAGGTAGCGGGTGTGATCAAGGCGTTGCCCGTCAAACTGGATGACCAGGTTTCAGAAGGGATGCTCATTGCGGTGATTGAGCCGGAAGAGGGGGCGGCCACAGATGAACCCCTATCCGCTGGGCAGCAAGCCTCTGCCATGGCCAGTGCGGATAGCTTGAAAGGACCGGTTACCACCGCGCCCAGCGTAGCGGTTGCTACGGCCACCACAAATACTGCAGACCTGGAGTGTGCATTGCTGGTGCTGGGTGCCGGTCCCGGTGGCTATACGGCGGCATTTCGGGCTGCGGACCTGGGGCTCGATGTGGTGTTGGTCGAGCGCTATGCCAAGCTGGGCGGAGTCTGTCTCAATGTAGGCTGCATTCCCTCCAAGGCGTTGCTGCATAGCGCGGCGGTGATCGAGGAGGTCCGTGCCATGGCCGCGCAGGGTGTCACCTTCGGCAAGCCCAAGATTGATCTGGACAAGCTACGTGATTTCAAAAATAGTGTGGTTGGTAAACTTACCGGTGGTCTCTCCGGCATGGCCAAACAGCGCAAAATACGCATCGTGCAGGGCTATGGCCGGTTCGTATCCCCACACGAGCTGGAAGTCGCCAGCGAGGACGGCAGCAAGCGAATCCGTTTCCAGCAGGCTATTATTGCGGCCGGTTCCCAGGCAGTGAAACTGCCTATATTTCCATGGAACGACCCGCGGATCATGGATTCCACGGATGCCCTGGCGCTGCACGACGTCCCCAAAAAACTGCTGGTGGTTGGTGGCGGTATCATCGGCCTGGAGCTGGCCAGCGTCTATGCTGCGCTAGGTAGCAAGGTTACGGTGGTCGAGCTGGCCGGGCAGTTGATGCCCGGTGCCGACCAGGATCTGGTTCGGCCGCTGCAGCAACGTATCGACAAGCTGTACCAAGGTATCCACCTCAAGACCCGGGTGGTCGCGGCCCAAGCTCAGAAAAACGGTATCAAGGTAGCGTTCGAGGGCGACAGCATCCCCGAAAGCAAACTCTTTGACCGGGTACTGGTGGCCGTCGGCCGGGTGCCCAACGGCGCCAGGATCGGTGCCGACCAGGCCGGTGTGCAGGTCGATGAGCAGGGTTTCATTGCGGTCGATAAGCAGATGCGCAGTAATGTTGCCCATATTTTTGCTATCGGTGATCTGCTTGGTCAGCCCATGTTGGCGCACAAGGCTACCCATGAGGGCAAGCTGGCGGCAGAAGTGGCCGCCGGCGAGAAGCGTGAATGGGTGGCGCGGGTGATTCCTTCGGTCGCCTATACAGATCCGGAAATTGCCTGGGTGGGGATCACCGAGCATGAGGCCAAAGAGCAGGGCCTCGACATCGGCGTCGGCAAGTTTCCCTGGGCGGCTTTGGGGCGCGCGATCGGCTTGAATCGAACCGAGGGATTTTCCAAATTATTGTTCGATCCACAAACCCAGCGCATCGTTGGCGGGGGGATAGTCGGCATCCATGCCGGGGATCTGATCGCCGAGCTGGCTCTGGCCATAGAAATGGGCGCCGAAGCAGCTGATATCGGCCTGACCATTCATCCCCACCCGACCCTCAGCGAGTCAGTGGGCATGGCCGCTGAAGTCTTCGAAGGCACCATTACCGACCTGTATTTGCCGAAAAAGACCTGAGGGCATTTCCCCAGTCCATTGCCCCGAAAGGTCCGAAAGATCCGGACTTCCGGTACCTGGATACCCATTCACGGTGCGGTCACCCCCCATGGAGGGCGGGTACTTAATCCGATTCGCTCCGGACCTGTTCTGGAAACGGTAGGGTGCTGGCTACCTTGTAGTGGCGAACCAAGGGTTTCTCGTCCAGCAGGGAGGTTTCTTCCTCGGTCGCGATCACCGTCTGATCGGGGTCGCCGCACCGATCCAGATAGCTACCGAGAGTCTGCTCAGAAATTATCCAGCAACTTTCTCCAGCCGAATTTGGCAAGTCCTTCCGGACGGTACTGGACAAGAATAGCCACCGGGTCAGGATGAGCTGGCGCCTTCCTTGGAATGAGCGAACCGAGGGGTATTATCAAGGCTTGGCCGTCAGACAAGGGGGCCCTGCTAAAGATGCTCGATGAATCATTTCTGGGTGGCCGCCATCGAAGACTGATAGCGACCGGCAAGGCCCAACAGACGGCGTGACCACGGCCATCGCCCGAGCATGGGCGGAGTTCATCTGGGCCATCACCGGTTGAGGTTCAGGGCAAGGCGCACGGCAGCAAGGTCCTAGCATGAGCCGGAGACAGAAAGTAGGCTCAGGGTGGAAAGGCCGGTAAGGAGAACCCTGGATGATCTATATGGCGCCCTCTTTATCGTTGACTGGTCAATACATATCAGGTTGGGGGTGAGCAACGCGAACCCCAACGTGGCGAGGGGCCCCAGGAGGCTCGCCGCAGGTAGGCGGAAGCTTGTTACCCTGATCACTATCAAACAGAGATGTCTGGGGCCTCATCGGGCTCCCAGGCAAGGATGAATCCGCGCCCGCAATGATTCGAAGGCGCGGGGATATTTCATACCGTCTCTATGAGACCGTGCCGAAGTGCTATCAACATTGTTCCCAGGGCAAGCCTGCAAAGCGCCAACCGGCTACTGTGTTGCGGTGGTACTGGCTATCGAGTGGGCCTTCGAATCCATCACTAATGTGATAGACCCGACGGAATCCAGCGTCAACCAGTGCCTGTCCCGCATCTTGCGTACGTTGCCCGCTGCGGCAGATGAGAATAATGGCTGGACTGTACTCCTGCTCAACGACACCGGACATAAGTTCCTGTACCTGGGCAACAAAGCTGGCATTCACCTCCCAGTCGGGTTCATCCTGCCAGGGAATGTGAACGGCATCAGTCGGATGACCGACCAGAAGAAATTCCATTGAGGAACGTACGTCGATCAGCGCGCTTTGCGGCTCGGCCTTGAGTAGGTCGAAAGCGGCTTGCGGGCTCAATGATGATAATTTGACATGACTCATTCTTGTTTTGTTCATCGATGCCATCTGCACGGATGGTCGGGCATGGTGTCATACATAGCGAAAATCTGCTCCAATATTTTTATGGGCGCGTAGCTCCAAGAGGATCGATCGTACCCATGCACCGGGTGCAGAAATCCGTTGCGGCATGAGCAATCGATAGCCATAAAAATTCACGCAACTGACCCACCGCCCAGCCCGAATCCGCGCTAGGCGGAAGCTCACACGGGCCAAATCAGCATAATGAACGGTCTTGGAAGGATAGCTTGGCATACAGATGATAGCGCTTTTGTGAAGCGACTCGAATACCCCCTTGAGTCCATGCAGGTACTTGTATCAGGCTGATGATCAGTTTCGATCTTAGCAGTGTGCGCCTCACTTATCCCTGTGGCATAAGCCAGCACCCTGCCGCATTGTTGATGCAGGCATCTTGGTGCGCCACGAACCGCCGGCGTCGTAAACTGCAGCCTGCTACGTTATTTCCGTCGCAACCTATTTTCTACCACCCCCGGCGCCATTTTCAAGTAACGCTGGGGGTGGTCGCACCCCCTTCCAGGGTGTGTAACAGTGCGTCGGTTATTTCGCTGGTATCGG
>CAJXGK010000262.1 GCA_913053815.1 uncultured Rhodanobacteraceae bacterium | reverse complement strand
GAGGTCAGGGTTTAATTCGGCAGAGGAGCACTTCTGTTCCGGGACATAGAATACCGGGTCGTAGCCAAACCCGCCGGCCCCGTGGCGTTGGAGCAGAATGCGCCCGGGCCAGCGGCCTTCGGCCAGAACCGGTTCCTGATCATCGGCATGCCGAACCAGAGCCAGCACACAGACGAAATGGGCCCCCCGGTGTGGTTCGGGTACCTGGGAGAGTTCATGCAGCAGGCGGTCAATATTGGCCTCGTTGTCGCCATGACCCCCGGCATAGCGGGCCGAATGGATACCCGGCGCACCGTTAAGCGCATCGACGCATAATCCAGAGTCATCGGCCAAGGCGGGCCAGCCAGTGTGACGAGCCGCGTGGCGGGCCTTGAGTAGCGCATTTTCGACGAAGCTGAGCCCGGTTTCTGCAACCGACTCAACACCCCGTGCCGATTGCAACACGAACCGCCAGTCAAGCTGCTTAGCTAGTATTTCGAACTCGGCCCGCTTACCGGGATTGCCGGTAGCCAGAATCAATGGTTTTGACATCAGTGGATTGCGCCGGGGGAGGTCAGTTTTCCTGTAGGCAAGCCCGCTGCAGTTCAATCAGCCTGGCAATGCCCTGGTGGGCCAGATCAAGCAAGTGGTCGAGTTCTTCGCGGCGGAAGGCATGGCCTTCGGCGGTACCTTGAATTTCAATGATGCCCCCACCGTCGTTCATCACCACATTCATATCAGTATCGCAGGTGGAGTCTTCGGCATAATCCAGATCAAGCACCGGCTGGCCCTGATAGATACCCACGGATACGGCGGCGATAGCTCCATGCAGCGGATCGCGACGCAGTAGATTCCGTTGCCGTAGTACGGCGATGGCATCGACCAGGGCCACGTAGGCGCCGGTAATAGCCGCCGTACGGGTGCCACCATCGGCCTGCAGCACGTCGCAGTCCAGGGTAATGGTGCGCTCGCCGAGCGCCGCGCGGTCAATACAGGCGCGCAGGGAGCGACCTATCAGACGCTGGATTTCGAGGGTGCGGCCACCTTGCCGGCCCCGAGTGGCTTCGCGCTGAGTACGGGTTCCCGTGGCTCGCGGCAACATGCCATATTCGGCAGTAACCCAGCCTTCCCCTTTACCACGCAGAAAGCCGGGGACACGGTCTTCCACGCTAGCGGTGCACAGGACCCGGGTCGCGCCGCAAGAGATTAAAACCGAACCTTCAGCGTGGCGGGTAAAATGCCTTTGCAGGTGGATATTGCGTAGGGCGTCATGATTGCGTCCGCTGGGTCGGGAAAAATCGGCCATAAGAATTTTCTTGGGAAATAGGGGCCAACGAGTTTACCATTATCGTTTCGTGTGCCTGTTTGCCTGAGAGGAGATCTGATGGCTCATAGTATGACCGCCTTCGCCCAAGCTGAAATCGAGTCACCACTTGGATGTTTACAGTGTGAGTTACGCAGCGTCAATCATCGATTTCTTGAAATCTCCTTGCACTTACCCGAAGAACTGCGTAGTTACGAGGGCCTGATCCGCGAGCAGATCGGTAGCCGGGTCACCCGTGGCAAGCTGGATCTGGTTTTCAGAATACGCAGTACTGCACCTGCCGGCTCCCTGCAGTTAAACGAGGCCTACATCAAGCAATTGTCCGCAACGTCCCTGCATCTTTCCGCACGGTTTCCCGAACTGATAGTAAGTTTCACCGAGTTGTTACGCTTGCCGGGGGTCACCGAGGCGGCGCAAGTGGATGCCGAACAACTACGCAGTTCCCTGCAGACGGGACTCGATGAGGTGCTGGCTAACCTGCTCAGTGCGAGACAACGCGAAGGCGCTGCGCTGCTCACCACGATCAGTGAGCGCCTGGATGGGATCGTTGCCCAGGTGACCGCAGTACGCGCCCTGATGCCGAAGATTCGTGCTGCTCAGCGGCAGCGTGTCGATACCCTGCTCGCCGAGCTGAAGCAGGTGACGGACTCGGCGCGGATCGAAAAAGAACTGGTCTCCCAGCTGTTGCGCATGGATGTTGATGAGGAACTTGATCGCCTGGCAACTCATGTAGACGAGGCCCGACGGATTCTCGGTCTTGATGTTGCCGTTGGTCGTCGACTTGATTTTTTAATGCAGGAATTTAACCGCGAAGCCAATACCCTAGGCTCGAAATCTGTGGATGCTCGCACCACTGCAGCAGGTATCGAACTCAAGGTGTTGATCGAACAAATTCGCGAACAGGTACAGAATCTCGAATGAATGTCAAAGTGCTTACCCCCCCCGCACGCGGGATCCTGTGGGTAGTGGCGGCTCCATCCGGTGCAGGTAAGTCGACCTTAGTCAAGGCCTTGTTGGAACAAGAGCCTGGTATGGAGCTGTCCATTTCGTACACGACCCGCAGACCCCGTCCTGCCGAGAGTGAAGGGCGACACTATCACTTTATTGAGCGTAGCGAATTTGAACAGCGGGTAGCGGCTGGAGCGTTTCTGGAACATGCCGAAGTACATGGCAATCTGTACGGAACCTCCCACCCAGCCGTCGAGCAAGCGCTTGTTGCGGGTCGTGACCTGGTGCTGGAGATCGACTGGCAGGGAGCGCGACAGATTCGGGCTCTGCTGCCCTGTGTAGGCATTTTTATTTTACCGCCTTCTCGGGATGAACTCGAACGTCGCCTGCGCGTGCGGGGTGCCGATAGCGAGGCGGTGATTGAATGCCGTTTACACAATTTGCGTGAGGAGGTTCGGCATACCGGGGAGTTTGACTATCTGCTCGTCAATGACCGTTTTGAAGAAGCTTTGGAAAAGCTGCGCTCGATCGTGCATGCAGTACGCCTGCAGCGGGATCATGTACTACCCGGTTTGCAGACACTGTTGCATTCCCTGTTGAAGGGCGGCTGAACAGCCGACTGGTATCCAGCACTCATCCCCGTTACCTTGCTTGCCATGTCCGGATCCAATTCACCCCCTTGCGCGGATCAACCGCCACTGATTCGCGTGGTCGAGCTGAGCAGTGCATTCAACGGCAAGAAAATTTTCGAGCGGATCAGTCTCGATATTCCTCGCGGCAAGATCACTGCGGTGATGGGGCCAAGTGGTACTGGCAAGACCACCTTGCTGAGACATATGACCGGCCAGTTGCACGGTGTGAGCGGCAAGGTCTGGGTCGATGGCTTGGACGTTGCGGCACTTGAGCGCAAGCAACTGTATGCACTGCGTGAACGGATCGGTTTTTTGTTCCAGAATTCCGCATTGCTGACCGATTACAGCGTATTCGAGAATGTGGCCTTTCCTTTGCGTCAGCACACCCGCTTACCGGAAGTATTGATACGCAATCTGGTGCTGCTGAAACTGCAAGCAGTCGGTTTGCGGGGGGCGGCCCAGTTGTTGCCCAGCGAGTTGTCGGGGGGGATGGCCCGGCGGGTGGCATTGGCCAGGGCGATTGTGTTTGACCCGATGCTCATCCTTTATGACGAACCGTTTGTGGGCCTGGATCCAATTGCCTTGAACCAGATTCTCAAATTGATTCGTACCCTTAATCGAGAGCTTGGTATCACCTCGATTCTGGTAGCGCATGAATTTGCGGCCGTACGTCAGGTTGCAGATTGGGTACATTTGATTGCCGAGGGCCGTTGTGTAGCCAGTGGTACTCCGGAACAATTGGCACATGCTGATTCACCCTGGGCCGCCCAGTTCT
>CAJXGK010000261.1 GCA_913053815.1 uncultured Rhodanobacteraceae bacterium | reverse complement strand
TGCAGAATGAACCGGTTTGTCGCTGTCTCAGCCGTCCCTCCCCGGGCTTGACAGGCTGCTATGGTGAGCCCTCATTGCTTCAAGACGGACCCCTCCATGCCCCCCAGTCCAGCCATTGCATCGACCGGCATCTCAACAGGCCCTCAGCGACCGGCATCCTGCACATCAGTGCTCCACGCACAGCGGCTTGCGTTCCGCATCAACGGTCGGACGTTATGGGAAAACCTGGATCTAGCACTGGCTCGCGGCGAGCGCCTGGCCATTGCCGGAGCCACAGGCAGCGGCAAAACTGTGCTGCTACGAACCCTGGCCGGACTGGAGCCGCTGCAAACCGGCACGATCTGCTTCCACGATCAGGCCCTACCGACATGGTCTATGCCGGCTTACCGGGCACGAGTGGTCTACATCCCGCAACGTCCCGCACTGGCTGAAAGTACGGTCGAGAGCGTACTACGGTCACCATTCCGTATGCGGGTGCGGCGCGGGCAACAATTCCCCTTGCAGGCAGCCCGCGATCAGCTGGCTGCATTGGGGCGTGATAGCAATTTCCTAGCCCAGCGCGCAGAACGTCTCTCCGGTGGCGAAGCGCAAATCGTCGCGGTATTGCGCGCGCTGCTGGTCGCCCCCGACATCCTGCTGCTTGATGAACCCACGGCATCGCTGGATGCCGAGGCCACTGCAGGCATCGAGATGCTTATCGCCCGCTGGCTTGGTGAGCAGTCACACCGTGCCTGTATATGGTCCAGCCATGACCGCAACCAATTGATGCGGATCAGCGATCGTACGTTATCGCTTGAGGAAGCAGAATGAATCCGAACTATATCAACCTCAGTAATTGGCAGCTCGGCTTTGCCGCCGTGCTGATCCTGATCAATCTGGCCATCTCAGTGTGGCTGCGCCTCGGTTTGGCCCGCAGTCTGTTGATCGCCAGTGTCCGCATGGTAGTGCAACTCTTACTGGTGGGATTTATTCTCGAATCCGTATTTGCCCTGCAGACTCCGCTGCCGGTAGTTGGCATCGGACTGGTGATGGCGGCGCTGGCGGGCATCGCGGCAGTCCGTCGCACTCGCAGGCGTTTCCCGGGCGTGTACTGGAACAGTCTGCTGTCAGTACTGGGGGCTTCATTCGTGGTTACCGGTGCGGCCATGCTGGGCATCCTCAATGTGCAACCGTGGTACTTGGCGCAGTACGCTATCCCCTTGTTGGGCATGGTCCTGGGCAACATCCTCAATGGCGTCTCGTTGGCTCTGGATCGCTTCATGGAGGGGGTGGTACGCGAAGGTGATTTGATCGAAAGCGACCTGGCGCTAGGGGCGACGCGCTGGGAAGCGGCGCACCCACTAATCAACGACAGCCTGCGGACCGGCATGATCCCGACCATCAATTCGATGATGGTGATGGGAGTGGTCAGCCTGCCTGGGATGATGACCGGCCAGCTCCTGGCCGGTGTTTTACCGACGGCAGCAGTACGCTACCAGATCGTGATCATGTTCATGATCGCCGCCGCCACCGCACTGGGTACCCTTGGAGTCATCCTGCTGGCGTTTCGGGCTTTGTTCAACCCTCAACACCAGCTATGCAGAGAGCGTTTACACCTACACAAACGCGCCGGTCTGTAGTCCGTTTGAGTCGGTGCTGCTGATTAAGAACACGCTACGATTCAAACAGCGACGGCTCAGCAATCGACTTGCCCCTTGCAACCACTGTTGCACATTGCTTCGCCGCGTCAATGCCCGACCACGGGCAGCCACATAGCCAGCGCAATCAAGGTGAGCAGCAATACGGGAGGGGTCAGTAGCAAACCGATCTTCATATACTGGCCCCAGGTAACAGTCTGGCCCTTGCGCGCCAAAACATGCAGCCAAAGCAGGGTGGCGAGGCTGCCGATGGGAGTGAACTTAGGCCCCAGGTCACAGCCTATGATGTTGGCGTAAATCATCGCCTCACGCACCGCAACCGTCAGACCATGGGCTTGGTTAATAGACAGCGCCCCGATCAGTACGCTGGGCATGTTATTCATCACCGAGGAAAGCCCCGCACTGAGGAACCCGGTCCCCACGGCCGCCACCACCGGCCCCCGGCCGCCCAGCCATTCCAGAATCCGGGCGAGATACACGGTTAACCCAGCATTGCGTAAGCCATAAACCACCAGGTACATACCCAGACTGAACAAGACGATCTGCCAGGGCGCCTCCCTCAACACCTTACGCACAGCAATTTTCGCCCCGCGACCACCCCGGTGCCAGCGCCCAGCCAGGGCCAGCAGTAGCACTGCACCCGTGCCGGTAACCAGCGAAATCGGCACATGAAATGAAGCCGTCACGAAATACGCGACCAGTAACAAAGCTAGTAGCGGAAAGCTGGCACGAAACACCAACGGATCGCGAATGACCGAACTGGGTGTTTCGAGATCCTGGACCACATAGCGTCCCGATAGCTGGTGCCGGAAGTACAGCCACAGCACCCCTAGTGTGGCGACCAAAGCCACCAGGTCGATCGGCACCATCACCGCCGCGTAGTGATCAAATGAAATACCGAAATAGTTGGCACTGACAATATTCACCAAATTGGAGATCACCAGCGGCAAGCTGGTGGTATCAGCCACGAAGCCGGTACCAATCACGAAACTAAAAGCAACGCCGGGACTGAAACCCAAACGCAGCAATATCGCTAACACAATCGGCGTGAGCAACAACGCCGCGCCATCGTTGGCAAAGAACGCCGCAATGATCGCGCCCAACACGATGATCAAAGGAAACAGCAAGCGCGCATGGCCCCGGCCCCAGCGAGCTACATGCAGGGCTGCCCAGCGGAAAAAACCCGCCTCGTCGAGTAGCAGGGAGATAATAATCAGGGCGACAAAGGTGAAGGTGGCATCCCAGACGATATGCCAGACCACCGGGATATCGGCTGGAACAATCACTCCAGTAGCCAGTGCCAGCAATGCGCCGCCTAGAGCACTCCAGCCAATGCCAAGTCCACGCGGCTGCCAAACGACCAGAATCAGAGTCAACACGAATATGCCCAAAGCGAGCATGTCTTAGTACCCTGCCAGTATGCGACACCGCGCGTGATGATCTATGGGGCCGGTAGCACAGCCACCGGCGTGCGCATGCGGGTAAGGGCACCCCCCGTCAGTCGCCTGCTCGCAACAATCCACCCGTGCGGGACCGGAGCGGATAAGGAATCGCCATGCGTAGCGGGCCATTCGTGAAATCAAAAGGCTGAATCGGGCCCCCCTGGTGGCCACCGCAGCGTCGTCTGAACAGGAGCGACTTGGAAAGATCATGAAGGCTCAGGTTAGAATAAAATTATCCTATTATTCCATATCTATGGAAATATAGAAATAATTACTACGACCCGACCCGAATTTGGGTTCAATCGAACTATAGCGGCAACTTTCATCGGGATTGGTTGCGCAGGTGCCGCAATACGCTGGATCCAATCCGTAAGACAAACCGATCTCGGCCATAGACCTGCACCGAGCCCCAACGGCCTATGGCAATCCCAATGCGACCTGTATACCCAACAGCTCGACGCCTACCGGTGGCCTGATGCCTATAGAACCGACACCTATTATCGATGCATCGGCCCACTTGACGTATGGATCGCCGCAGGAGCTTGAATACCTCCGGTTTATTTCCTATGCCTGCAGCGCACGCGTTCACTACTTTG
>CAJXGK010000260.1 GCA_913053815.1 uncultured Rhodanobacteraceae bacterium | reverse complement strand
TAATCTTGCATGTTACTGCTCCTAAATTTATATCAATGTTTATATTCAGCAAAGTGCATTGCTGCACTTTGCCAAATGACCTTGTTTATTTGTGTGCGACGTCGATTTTGTCAACGGTATCGAATTCAAACTTGATCTCTTTCCAGGTTTCCATCGCGGCGGCCAGTTCAGGGCTGTGCTTGGCAGCGGCGCTAAGAATGTCTTTACCTTCCTTTTCAAGTTCGCGACCCATGTTACGGGCTTCAACACAGGCTTCAACCGCAACACGGTTCGCTGCGGCACCCGCTGCATTACCCCATGGGTGACCCAGCGTACCACCACCAAACTGCAGTACCGAATCATCACCAAAGATGTTAACCAGCGCAGGCATGTGCCATACGTGAATACCACCGGAGGCAACCGGAAGCACACCGGGCATCGCACCCCAATCCTGGTCGAAGAAAATACCGCGTGAACGATCTTCTTTAATATACGAATCACGCATGATGTCGATCCAGCCCAGGGTTGCATCACGGTCGCCTTCCAGCTTGCCGACCGCAGTACCGGCATGCAGATGATCGACACCTGCCAGACGCAGCCACTTGGCGACTACGCGGAAACTCACCCCGTGGTTCTTTTGTCGCGTATAGGTGCCGTGACCGGCACGATGCATGTGCACGATCATGTCGTTCTTGCGTGCCCAATTGGCCATGCTCTGGATGGCCGACCAGCCGATGACCAGATCCAGCATAATCACTACCGAACCCAGCTCCTTAGCAAACTCGGCGCGCTCGTAGATATCTTCCATGGTGGCACCGGTGACATTGAGGTAACTGCCCTTGACCTCACCGGTTGCTGCGCTGGCCTTGTTGACCGCGTCCATCACATACAGAAATCGCTCGCGCCAGTGCATAAACGGCTGCGAATTGATATTTTCGTCGTCTTTCATGAAATCCAATCCACCCTTCAGTCCTTCGTAGATCACCCGGCCATAATTGCGGCCGGACAGACCAAGCTTAGGTTTGGTAGTCGCCCCCAATAGAGGTCGGCCGTATTTATCTAGACGCTCGCGTTCAGCGATCAATCCAGTGGGTGGACCCTTGAAGGTTTTCGCATAGGCGACCGGAATACGGAGGTCCTCCAGTCGGCAGGCCAGCAGCGGTTTGAATGAGAACACATTGCCGATCAGGCTCGCGGTCAGATTGGCGATCGAGCCCTCTTCGAACAGAATCAGGTCATAAGCAATCCAGGCAAAGTACTGCCCCGGTGTTCCCGGCACGGGTTCGACCTTGTAGGCCTTAGCACGGTAGCTATCGCAAGCGGTCAGACGGTCGGTCCATACCACAGTCCAGGTGGCGGTTGATGATTCACCGGCAACGGCCGCGGCGGCCTCAATCGGATCCACGCCGGCTTGCGGGGTGATGCGGAACAGGCAGATCAGATCGGTTTCCTTGGGCTGATAGTCGGCCACCCAGTAGCCCATCTGTCGGTATTTGAGAACGCCTGCGCTATAGCGCTTCTTGACGTCGGTAATGGCGTCTTGGTTAGGGGACTCGGTCATGGTCGACTCCTGCTTGGACGGTAACGAATGAACTGAATATATTTAGAAATTCAGTTAAGGTATATTCAATAGATATGAATGTCATAGTTAGAAATTCTTAATGAAGAATTTAACCCTCCGCCAGATCAGAGCCTTTTCCGCGGTCGCCGGTCGCCTCAGTTTCGTGCGTGCCGCCGAAGATCTGCACCTCACTCCACCTGCCGTCACGATGCAGATTCGGGCTCTCGAAAGCATGGTCGGCATGCCTGTGTTTGACCGCAAGGGTCGCGAAATCACCCTGACTACGGCCGGTGAATACCTGCTGGTCTACGCACGCCGGGTGCTGGCAACCCTGAAGGATGCTGAAGACGTGATGGCCCGGTTCCAGCATGTTGAAACCGGCACCCTGACTATTGGCATGGTAGGTACGGCAAAATATTTCATACCGCACCTGCTGGCCCGCTTTCGTGAAGAACATGTGGGCATCGATGTACGGCTGCGAGTCGGTGTCAACCGCGAACAACTGGTAGCTATGCTGAGCGGCAACGACATTGATCTGGCGGTCATGGGCCGGGCTCCACGGGAATTGGCCACGCGCGCTGAGCCCTTCGCGGCACACCCGATGGTATTCATTGCCCCGACTGGACACCCGTTGGCTTCCCATCGCGAAGTAGCTGTGCCTTCGCTTGAAGCTTTCCCCTTTATCGCTCGTGAGCCCGGCTCAGGAACGCGCAAGGCCATGCAGGATTTTTTTGCAGCCCGCCGCATTGAACCTCATATCGTAATGGATATGCCCAGCAACGAAACCATCAAACAGGCCGTCATTGCGGGTATGGGTCTGAGCTTTCTATCACTGCATACGATTGGTCTGGAATTGCGGTCTGACTTGCTGCAAATTGTCCATGTTGAGGACACTCCGATCATGCGCACCTGGAATCTGGTGCATCGTCTGGCGAAGGTACTCTCACCCGCTGCGGAAGCCTTCCGTTACTACCTGATTGCTGAAGCCGAAGCCATGTTGCTGGCCCATGATGAGCCATTCCTCGGCCCCTCCTGGGATTCCAAACAGCACTCAAGCAAGACAGCCAAAGTATGATATTCGTAACCCTTATGTAACTTAAAGTTGTTTTCTATAAATATACGCTAATTGATTGATATCGAAATATATTGATAGTTTTATATATCAGTAGATTCGATCTATGTCAGGATAGATGTCGCGTCCAAGATCGGCCTGCCGAAGACCGCGATGATGGCAACAATACCCGGCATATCGGTGGGCTCCTGTTATCTGGGAAAGAAAGCATGAATGTTCTACCTCATTAGGTGCGGGCAACCGGCCATTCGGTTGCCCGCGTAGACAACTGAGGATGCAAGCTGTCCCGCTTCGGCGAGAACCATTCGCTACACGGTAATACCCCCGTCTGTACAGCCCGTTGGCACGCCCAGGCGCCCTGTTACAATGCCCGGCTGCATTCGCGCTGTTTTTCCAAGGGAGAACCCCATGACTCACCCCATTCTTGCTGCCCTCGGCCTGTCCGATACCGAGTCCGGTACCTATCTCGGCCAGAGTGAAGGGTCTCAAGCTGCTGACGGTACTCGTATTGAGGTGTATTCACCCGCCAACGGGGCAGTACTTGGTCACGTCCAGGCCAGCACCGGCAAAGAGTACGCAACCATCGTCGAGCGGGCCCAAACTGCGGCGGCGATCTGGCGGGTGACACCAGCACCAAGACGCGGCGAGGCCATTCGGCTGTGCGCCGAGGCACTGCGTCAGCATAAAGATGCGTTGGGCTCCCTGGTCGCTCTGGAGATGGGCAAGATCAAGCCGGAAGGTGACGGTGAAGTACAGGAAATGATCGATATTGCTGATTTTGCCGTCGGCCAGAGCCGCATGCTCTATGGCAACAGCATGCACTCTGAGCGTCCTGGCCACCGCATGTACGAGCAATGGCATCCACTGGGCCTGGTGGGTATCATCAGCGCCTTCAATTTTCCGGTCGCGGTGTGGGCGTGGAACTTCGCCCTCGCCGTGGTCTGCGGCGATACGGTGCTCTGGAAGCCGTCCGAGAAGACCCCCCTCTCGGCCCTCGCCTGCCAGGCGTTTCAAGGTGTCATCATCAGTGAAATAGTTGCCGTCGAGGTGCGCGATGGGGATACGGATGAC
>CAJXGK010000259.1 GCA_913053815.1 uncultured Rhodanobacteraceae bacterium | reverse complement strand
TTTTTCTTTTTCAATATAAGGAAGTAAAACCGCTACTGCTTTTTTCATTACACGGGCACTCTTTACCACTTGAGGTAAAAACATTTTGCCGGCGCCAAACAGGTCGCCGACCACATTCATACCATCCATGAGTGGACCTTCAATGACATCCAGAGGTCGGCTACTCAGTTGCCGGACTTCTTCGGTGTCCTCGATGACAAACTGGTCGATACCGTGTACCAAAGCATAGCTAAGACGTTTGTGAACCGGCTGTTCCCGCCAGGCGAGCGTGACGACGGCCGCTTCGCCTTGCGTACCCTGGTAGTTGTCGGCAATTTCGAGCAGACGTTCCGTAGCGTTTGGGTTGCGGTTGAGGACGACATCCTCAACCCGTTTACGCAGTTCGGCATCGAGATCGTCGTAGATCGCCAATGTGCCGGCATTGACAATGCCCATGTCCATACCGGCACGGATCGCGTGGTATAGAAATACCGAGTGAATGGCTTCGCGCACGGTGTTGTTGCCGCGAAACGAGAACGAGACATTGGAGACTCCGCCGGAAACGTGGCAGGCCGGAAAGCGCCGCTTCAGTTCCCGGGTCGCCTCGATAAAATCCACCGCATAGTTGCTGTGTTCCTCAATGCCGGTAGCGATAGCAAAGATGTTCGGATCGAAGATGATATCCTCAGGCGGGAAGTCCAATTTCCCGGTAAGCAGCTCGTAGGCGCGTGAACAGATGGTGACCTTGCGTTCGAGGGTATCCGCCTGACCCTGTGTGTCGAAGGCCATCACTATCACCGCCGCACCGTATTGCATGATCTTGCGGGCCTGCTCGAGAAAAATTTCCTCGCCTTCTTTCATCGAAATGGAATTGACCACACCCTTGCCTTGCAGACAGCGCAAACCCGCCTCGATCACACTCCATTTGGATGAGTCCACCATCACCGGCACCCGGGCGATATCGGGTTCTGCGGCAATCAGGTTAAGAAAGCGGACCATGGCTGCTTCCGAGTCGATCAGTCCTTCATCCATGTTCACGTCGATGATCTGGGCGCCGCTGGCGACCTGCTGGTGGGCTACTTCAACGGCCTCAGCGTAACGATCCTCCTTGATCAGCCGTTTGAACTTGGCCGAACCGGTGACGTTGGTACGCTCGCCGATATTGACGAATAGCAAATCAGGGGTAATGAGTAGCGGTTCAAGGCCGGACAGGCGGGTAGGGCGGGCGGTGTTCATGGTTGCCTGAATTGAGTGATATAGCGGTACGACAAGGCCGGCTCCAGGTAGACGAGCTTCATGCCGCCGCCGCCGCATCGGGTGCCGGTCGTGCACGCGGTGGGCAGTCGCGCACAGCTTCGCTGATGGCCTTGATGTGGGCAGGAGACGTACCGCAGCAACCGCCAACGAGGTTGAGTAACCCGGAGGCGGCAAATTCACCCAGTACGCTGGCCATGGCTTCAGGGGTCTCGTCGTATTCGCCGAAGGCATTGGGTAAGCCGGCATTCGGATGGGTACTGACCTCACATTCGGCGATATTGGCCAGGGTTTGTACGTGGGGTCGTAGCTCGGCAGCACCGAGCGCACAGTTCAGGCCGATAGACAGTGGCCGGGCATGTTGTAGCGAATACCAGAATGCTTCGGCAGTTTGCCCCGACAGGGTTCGCCCGGAGCGGTCGGTAATGGTTCCCGAGATCATCAGCGGCAGGCGCCCACCGCGCTCACGGAACAGTTCACTCAGGGCGAACAGCGCGGCTTTGGCATTGAGGGTATCGAAGATGGTCTCGACCATGATTAAATCCGCTCCGCCCTCGATCAGGCCGGTGGCTGACTCGCTGTAGTTGCTGGCCAGTTCGCTGAAGCTGACATTGCGAAAGCCTGGATCATTGACATCGGGCGACAGTGATGCGGTGCGGCTGGTGGGGCCGAGAACGCCGATGACAAAACGGGGGCGATCCGGGGTGTCGGCTTGCATCGCATCGCAGACGCTGCGGGCGAGACGGGCACCTTCCCGATTCAGTTCACCAGCCAGATGTGCCAGGTGATAATCAGCCTGGCTGATACGAGTGGAGTTGAAGGTGTTGGTTTCAACCAGATCAGCGCCGGCCTCCAGGTAGGCGCGATGTACGCTGCGGATGATGGCCGGTTGGGTCAGGGTGAGCAGATCGTTGTTGCCTTTGAGATCGCAGGAACCTGGATGTTCGTGTGGTCCGTGTTGGCCATCATGCCCATGCGCAAAGCGCTTGCCACGGAAGCCTGATTCATCGAGTTGATGGCTTTGTAACATCGTGCCCATGGCCCCGTCCAGGACCAGGATCCGTCGCTGCAGAGCGTCATGCAAGCGTTCAACACGCTCGGGATGGAGCCAGGGCAGGGTGTTCATGGTTTCCTCGCCAGCAAGGTGATCACTTCGAAATGCGGGGGGCGGCGCTCCCGGCTGACCCGCGCGCACTGCACAACTTCAAGGCCGGCTTGGCTGCCCATGGCGTCCAATTCGGTTTGCCGAAAGCCCTGGTTGACATGATCGAAGGGCTTCACCGTGCTCTGGTGTGAATGTCGGGCTAGGGTAGCGACTAGTAGCCGGCCACCAGGGCGCAGCACCCGGGCGGCCTCGTTGAGGGCAATCTGCGGCTGTTCGCTATAGGTCAGGGCATGCATCATCAGCACCAGATCAAAACTGGCATCATCGAATTCGAGGGCGTGCATGTTGCCTTGGTGCACCTGGACATTGTTGTAGCCTTGTAAGCGTTCACGGGCCGCAGCCACAACCCGCGCACCCAGATCGACACAGGTGATCGAATGGGCATGGGGGGCCAGCAATTCGGCCAGCACGCCATCTCCGGAGGCGATATCAAGTACGTTTCCGGTTTCCAGTAGTTGCAGGAGACTACGGGCCATGGTCTCCCAGGTTCGGCCTGGGGAATAGTGGCGTTGCATATCACCCGCGACACTGTCAGCCCAGCCCGATTGCCGGTTGCGTTGTGCCAAGACAGCCGGTAGGCGCTCGGCATCACCCTGTAGCAGGGCATCATCGATACCCTCCCTGAGTACTGTGAGCATGGCATCGCGACCGGGATCCTGACCGAGACACGCACGATAGTAGGCGGATACCCCAGCCCGGCGATCATGGACCAGCCCGGCCTCGCGCAGCCGGGCCAGATGGGTTGAAACCCTCGGTTGGGCCAGACTGAGCACTTCGGCGATCTCGGCAACCGTCAGCTCCTCGCGTTCCAGCAACGCGATCAGACGCATCCGCGTCGGATCGGCTAGAAGACGTAGCAGATGGGAGGTGGCGGCAAGATCCAAGCCTTGTATCCATATATCGCGATAGACAGATACAAGGCTAGAGCGGCATCGCTTAACGGTCAAGTGAATTCGCTTCGGTCAGGCTCTGTCGATTCAAGTTCATAGACATGCTGTCTGTATCGAAGAACCTGAAAAGCGACCGGTCTTGCCCTAACGCAAAGGCTGGCCATGGTGACGTGATTCAATCCAATTATAGAGGCGGCACGAAATATCAATGTGTCTTCGAATCATTGCTTGCGCGGATTCATCCGTGCCGGTGAGTGGGCTGCCACCGGTATTCCTATTGGGTAGTGATAATGGCAATAGGTCTCCATTCACTTGGAGTCGGCACCCCGGTGCCCCTCGTCACGTTGGGATACGCCTAGACATCATGTATTGACCTGTCCAACCTCGAAGGCGTGGG
>CAJXGK010000258.1 GCA_913053815.1 uncultured Rhodanobacteraceae bacterium | reverse complement strand
CCGGACAGAGCGCAGCGCCCTAGTCTTGTCATCCCGGGCGTAGACCCGGGATCCACGCTCTGACGGTAGCGTCCGAAGGGACTTCAAACGTATTCCGGGCCGAGTGGATTCCCGCCTGCGCGCTTTATCCATTATCAGAAAATTCCATCCTTAACAAGTCAATGCTGCAGACTGAGTCAACATGGAACCGCCCCCGAACTGGGGGCAATCCAGCCGACTATACGCTTCGCTCAATAGCCGGCGGCTAGCGCAGCGGGACGCCGACGGTCGGCAGCCCCCTCGATCCAGCCGGTCTTTGGATTGACCAGGATAGACATCGCCGCACCCCAGGCATGCACCTGCCTGAACCGGTAGCCCATTTGTTCCAATCGTGCCTTGACGACCGGCGTCAGCAAACCAGGTTCAACCATGACCTTCGCCGGCAGCCACTGTTCATGGAAACGTGGCGCATCGACTGATTGCTGCATGTTCATGCCGAAATCGATCACGTTAAGCATGGTCTCCAGTGTGGTCGAGATGATGGTCGACCCCCCCGGGCTACCGGTAATCATGAATAGCTTGCCATGGCGCAGTACCATGCTGGGGGACATGGAGCTGAGTGGACGTTTGCCCGGCTCGATCTGATTAATACGGCCCTGAACCAGACCAAAGCTGTTGGGCACGCCCGGCTTAGAGGTGAAGTCGTCCATCTCGTTGTTGAGAAAGAAACCGGTATGACCGGCGATCTGACCCAGACCGAATAGATAATTGATGGTGTAGGTGACACTGACTGCATTACCCCTGGCATCGACCACGGAGAATTGCGTCGTGTGCATCCCTTCAGCCGGTCCCAGACTGCCTTTCACCTGCGATGATGGCGTGGCCGCATCAGGATGAATGTCGGCACGGATCTTCGCAGCGTGTTCCGGCGACAGCAAGCGTTGAATCGGGTTGTGCACAAACGCCGGATCGCCAAGATAGGTGTTGCGATCAGCGAAAGCATGCCGCTCAGCTTCGATTAGGTAATGCAGGCTAGCCACTGAGGCATAGCCCCATTTTGCCAGTGGGTAGGGCTTGACGATCTGCAGGATCTCACAAATGGTGGTACCACCGGAACTCGGTGGTGGATCGGAAACGATGGTGTAGCCGCGATACTCGCACTCGACGGGCTTAGCCCAGACCACGCTGTAATCAGCAAAATCCCGCATCGTAAGTAGGCCGTGATGGTGCTTGCTGGAGGCGACAATGGCCCGTGCAATCGAGCCCTTGTAGAAAGCTTTTGAACCTCCTTTTTCGATTAATTCCAGAGTATGGGCAAGTTGGGGCTGCCGCAGGCGCTGGCCCACTTGCCACGGCTTACCATGATTCAGAAAGATCGCCCCCACATTGGCATGCTTGTAGAAGTCCTTGATCCGCTCATTGAGAATATGCACATCTCCCGGTTCAAGGATGTAGCCCTTGCTGGCCAAAGCGATGGCCGGTGCCATGACCTGCTGCAGACTCATCGTGCCATATTTAGCCAACGCGGTATTCAGGCCCATTACGGTGCCGGACACCCCCACCCCCAGATAGGTTTCGGTACTCAGCCCAGGTATCACCTTGCCCTGGGCATTTTGATACAGGGTGGGATACGCCTTGAGCGGGGCTCTCTCGCGGAAATCGAGAAAAATGTTTTGGCCATTGGCACGATGCAGGATCATGAATCCACCCCCGCCAATGTTGCCGCAACAGGGGTGGACGACGGCAAGGGCATAACCAATGGCTACGGCGGCATCCACGGCATTGCCACCTTTCTTGAGGATAGCTACGCCGACGCGTGTGGCCAGGTGCTGGGCCGTGACCACCATGGCATGATGTGCTACGACGGGCTTCAGCCCATCCAGCGTTTTAAGCGTCGCCACCCCGGTACTGAAATCCAGCGCTTGGGTAGAAATGGGGGTCTGGACATTGTGCCCAGCGGATACGGCCGGCATGGGTACCGCAACAAAAACGAGCCAGGCAATTAATAGGGGGACAAGCTTGCGCATGAAGAATTCTCGGTCTAAGGGGAGGTAATACCTTCCCTACGCGCCTTTTGAATCGCTGCTTCTCCCACGCAGACCAGGCGGACGATCCCGTCACGAAGCGTGACGTCGCACCCAACTTTAATGGGTGCGGTGGAGTTCCATCCGCCGACCATGTTGACAATAGTCCTGACAACGGCTTCGGAGGCTCGCCGGAGATAGTACTCTGTAGGCCGGCTTGGATGCACCTCCGAGCGTACCAAGCCACATAAACCGGATACCCCCCAACAATCGATGGCCCGTAGATTTGATCCCGTTGCAGCCCCGAGCTCATCCACGACCCCCGCCGAGTCGTGGCCCCAACATCCTGACAAAAGATATTTTCATGACTCACCCCTGGTTTCAGCTATCGTTGGGTGACGGCTTGCTCGCCGACCTCCCTATTAGGGAGATCGAACAACACTACCGGAATAGCTATGCAGCGAGCGGCCATCCGGCAGACTTGGCGGTATTCAAGCAACACGAGTTGGGGCATGGCCTGCATTGTGTCGTCACCATCTATTTTTCCCCCACCGCCAGCGCTCTCGCCCACCACTTTGCGGCCAGCCCTTGTCTACCGCCTCTACGATCCGGGCTGGAACTGCTAGCCGGTGATACCCAAAGCTGGGATCTGTTGTTCGGGGACGATGCCTGAAACAAACTGAGATCGATGGGAATCCTTCCCCGCCCTGCTATTCCCATAAACCCCGAACGGGGTTCGGAAACAGCGGCCAACGACACGTTGCTGATCCCAGGGCACCGGTTGTAGTGAAGCGCAAATCCCCACAGCGCTAAGCCAGCTCCGACCCCCTTACCCGGGGTGCTGCGTACTCACTCTGCCCCCATGCACTGAACGCACTATTTTGGTGCCGGTATCCGTCTCTTTTTAGTGCAATGCACTGTTACAAGTTACCGCCCACTGCCGCAAACCGTTATGGGACAGGCTACGAAATCAACTGGCACGAGTCCTGCAGACGATAGGGTGCGCAACCAGGATATCCCTATGAAGCTGCTTATCACCATCATCAAACCATTCAAACTCGATGAAGTCCGCGAAGGACTTTCCGCCATAGGCGTGCAAGGCATCACAGTCAGTGAGGTCAAGGGCTTCGGCCGTCAGAAAGGCCATACCGAACTTTACCGAGGGGCGGAATATGTAGTCGATTTTCTGCCCAAAGTAAAACTTGAAATCGCCATAGACGACGAACTGGTCGAGCGAGCTATCGAAACCATTAGTAGTACTGCACGAACCGGAAAATTCGGCGACGGCAAGATCTTCGTCCTGCCTCTGGAACACACCGTCCGCATCCGGACCGGTGAAACCGATATCGATGCCCTCTGACCATCCATCCACTTTGCCGGTAAGGAATTTGCCCATGACCCGACACTCCACTCTCCCTGTATTTACCGGCAAGCATTTTGCCGCTCTGTTCACACTACTGTCGCTGCTACCAGGCATCGCCCTGGCCGATGCCGTCAAGCCCGTTCTCAACACCGGTGACACCGCCTGGATGCTGGTTTCCACCGCACTGGTTCTAATGATGACGATTCCGGGCGTGGCCCTATTTTACGGCGGCATGGTCCGACGCAAGAACCTGCTCTCCGTTGCCGCCGCCACCTTTGCCGTAACCTGCCTAGTCACAGTGCTTTGGGCCGTTGTCGGTTATTCGCTAG
>CAJXGK010000257.1 GCA_913053815.1 uncultured Rhodanobacteraceae bacterium | reverse complement strand
CATGTGTTGTCTATATTGCAGTTGTGACAGTACGCGCTCCGGCGACAGGCTGCGCTGCCTGGCCGTGCCGTGTTTGATAGCCTTGATCGGTACACAGCCGGTATGGGTGCCATCCTGAACCAGGTCGTATAGCCGTTTTTTGAAGTACGCGAGAATGTCCCATTCCCACCGTGCTCGTAGCCGGCTCCCTACAGACCTGTTTTATACCGTGCGGCCACTCTTTGGGTAACTCTGTGGGACAATACCCCAGTGGCCACTGTAAGCACCATGGCCCCCGCACATCGTGGACATTCCGATCAGACCACGTTTCAGAGTATGGGTTGGAAACTGGCCCGAATCCAGGTGCTGGGTTCGTTTCAGGGCGGTGCGAGTGAGTCGAGTAATACACTGTTTGGGTCCTTTGCCAAGGACGTGGACAGACCGCAGAAGATCCCTGGATTGCCTCTGCGAGGCCGACCTGATGCGTTATCGCTGGCGCTGCAATGCGCACTGTTTCCGGGAAGTTCGACGAGGTGCCGGCGAGTGCTAGGTGAAAAACTGATGAAACTCTTGATGACGCCAACATGACTGAGACCAACCTATATCCCTGTTTTCTTGGCCCTTATGGGGAAAATGATGCCCTGTTGGAGAAACTGATGCTGGAGTTTCTCCGGGATCACGTTTACTGGCGGCGTAATTTTCATCCTGAGGACCCGCCGGCGATACCTACCCAGGCGGCACAACAGCCGGCTTTTCAGGAATTTGAAGCCCGGTTGCGTCGTGAATTGCACACCCTGTCGGCCTTGCTGAAACGTTCAGTACCCTTCCATAGTCCACGCTATCTTGGGCATATGGTTTCAGACTTGCTCATCCCCGGCCTAGCCGCACAAATGCTCGCTCTGCCTTACAACCCCAACAATGTGAGTGATGAAGCGGCCCCAGTTACCATTGATTTGGAAATCAAGGTTGGGCTGCAACTGGCCAGGTTGTTTGGTTTTCCCTGCGATCCGCAACAAGAAAACTGTGCCTTTGGGCATCTGACCTCCGGGGGTACCCTGGCCAATTTTCAGGCTTTGCGTCTGGCCCTGGCATTGAAGTGCTTACCGGTAACGCTTCGCACCATTGCCCCTCCCGAACTGAGCGTATCGGATAGCGACTACGAGGCATTCAACCGCCCCCCCCATCAAGCCATCGAGCTGCTGATTGCCTGGCAACAATGGCTGGCTGGGTTAAGTTCCGGAGAGCGCATTCACTGGCAGCAACGATTTGAGTCGGAACGGATTGAGCAGCTTGGCAGCGTACGTTTTTTTGCCCAGCATCCCGCCCTGTCGCCTCCCGTGGTGATGGCTCCGGTAACGGCCCACTATTCTTGGAGCAAGGGTATGAAGCTGCTTGGGCTGGGGCGAGAGCAATTGATCCTGGTCCCGGAAAGCGGCATGCGTCTCGACATGGATGCGTTCGATCAAATCCTACGGGAATTGCGTGCCTCCAAGCGTTCCGTACTGTTGGCGGTGGCCGTTCTCGGGACGACGGAGTTCGGTACCATCGATCCTATCCATGAGTTGGTTGCTTTACGCGAACGTTATGTCGCGGAGGGTTATGGCTTTACCCTGCATGTCGATGCGGCCTGGGGTGGCTATCTGGCTACCTTGTTCCGAAAGGAAGATGGCCAACTACGTAGTTTTGAAGAGATACGCGACGAGTTCACCCACTTCCCGAATCCATGTACCTATGCGGCCATGGCGGCCCTCAAGCAGGTTGATTCGATCACCGTAGACCCGCACAAACTCGGTTACCTGGCTTTCGGTACCGGGGCGTTTGTCTACCGGGATCACCGGGCCATGGAGCTACTTACCGAAACCGCTGACTATGTCTTCACGGATGCGACCACCCCCGGATATTTCAACCGTTACCGCAAACTGGGTCGATATATTCTTGAGGGTTCGAAATCCGGCGCCGCCGCCGCCGCCGTGTACGTGACCCACCGTGTATTACCGCTCGATCACCAGCATTTTGGGCAAATTACCCGGCAGACTATCCGTTCTACCGAAGCTTTTGTGGTCCGTGCTGAACAATTTACCCGGGATATTGCCGCCCGGCTGCGGGTATGTATGCCTTATCTTCCCGACACCAATCTGGTGTGCTTAGCCATCAATCCAACCGGCAATCGGGATGTGGCCGTGGCCAACACCTTTATCCGGAAACTTCATGATGTCTTAGGTACGGATCCGTCCATTCCCTTACAGAGCCGAGAGTTTTTCTGTTCCACCACCACCTTGCGCACGCAAACGCTGGGGGAGCAGGATATGCATCGGATATTGACCATACTGGGACTGGATCCGGCATCCATGCAAGACAATGACCCACAGTCCGATCGGTTACTGATTCTGCGTCATACCCTGATGAATCCGTTTCACCTTGATGCTGAAAATGACATCAGCTACATCGATGGTTACTTCGAATACCTCTCTCACCACCTTGATGGGTTGCTGCCTACAGATCCACCTACCTTTGTCAATTGAGCGTATATACGAGTTATGGCTTTCCACAATTTGCGCGACTTCCTATCTCATCTCGAGGCCCGCGGGTCGATGCGCCGTATTACCGAACCGGTCGACCCGGAACTGGAAAGCACGGCTTTCTGCCTGCGTACCCTTCAAGAGCAAGGCCCAGCCCTGGTTTTCGAACATCCCCAAGGCTCTTCACATCCCTTGCTCGGCAATCTTTTTGGGCACCGTACCCGGATCGAAGCGGCGCTGGCTGACCGGCCCCTGGCTTCCTTGCGGGAACTGGGTCAGTTGCTCGCCGCCATCAAGGAACCGCGCTGGCCCGGATCGGTACGCGAGGCCTTGCAGATGTGGCCGGAATTTGCCCAGCTTGCCCATGTCGCTCCCAAAACCCTTGGCCAAGCCCCGTTTCTCGAAGAAATTGTGGAAGAGGCGGATATCGACCTAACCCGATTACCGATTCAGCGCTGCTGGCCCGATGACGCCGGACCCCTGATTACCTTCGGTCTGGTCATCACCCGTGGTACCCGCCAGAAGCGCCAGAACGTGGCCATCTACCGGCAACAGGTCATCGGCCCGAACCGGGTTATCATGGATTTTGCGGACTGGCAAACGGCTCACCCAGATCGCCCCTTCCCGGTACTGGTCGCGATCGGTGCCGACCCGGCTACCTTGCTGGCTGCCGTGGCGCCGGTTCCCGACACCTTGTCGGAATATGAATTTGCCGGCCTGCTACGTGGTGAACGTACCCATGTCTGGCATAGTTCCCTGACCGGGCTGGATGCACCGGCCGGCGCAGAGATCGTGATGGAAGGCTTTATTCATCCCGGTGACACCGCCATGGAAGGCCCATTCGGGGATCACACCGGCTATTACAACAGCCAGGCGCCGTTTCCTGTACTCAGCATCAAGCGAATGCTACTACGCAGCGACGCGATCTATCACGGCAGCTATATGGGCCGGGCTCCTTATGATGAACCCTCAGTATTAGCCATGGCGCTTAATGAGATATTTATCCCCATTCTGCAAAAGGTGTTTCCCGAAATCGTCGATTTCTACCTACCCCCCGAAGCCTGCTCATACCGCATCGCCATCGTCAGCATCCGTAAGCAGTATCCAGGCCATGCCCAGCGGATCATGATGGGGATCTGGTCGTATTTACGTCAATTTACCTACACCAAATACGTGATCGTCGTTGACGAGGACATCAACGTGAGG
>CAJXGK010000256.1 GCA_913053815.1 uncultured Rhodanobacteraceae bacterium | reverse complement strand
CGCTGTTGTTGTAAGCGCACCTGCTTGCTGGCATGCCGAGTCTGCCGTTGCAAAGCGTCCAGTTGTGCCAGTAGCCGGTCAGCTTTTTGTTTCGCCGCATTGATCTCTGACATGCGCCGGCGCTCTTTCTGTACCTGTACTCGCCGCACCATTCGGGCTGATTTTGTAGCGATATCTACCGCCCTCAACTGGTTACGGACACTAGGCATTTTAGGGACTGGGGGCAGAGTTGGCACAGGTAGTATGGGTCCTTTCTTTACCGCTATCGGAGTGGCCGATGGCGGCGGGATCCGGATATGCAACGGTTTGATCCGCACCGGCTTAGGTGCAGGACTTGCCGAAATCCTAACTAGGCTCGCCTCAATGATTGGACCGGAGAGCAATGGCGAACGTTGGCACTGGACTGGGTTAAGCCAGGGCGGCACGTGCGCCGCGCCAAAGGCCCGCTCCCAATCTGAACAAGACAGCATTGCCAAAAAAAGAAAAGCAAAGATGACCAGATGTAGCGCCAAAGCAGCCAGTACGGCCATCGACTTGCCTCTAACCTCGTCCATGCCGATTTTCCGAGGACGGCTCAGGCTGGCTGGCCAGCCCGACCTTGGGTACACCCGCTTGTTGCAGTAGAACCATGGCCCGATAGATCTGCGCATAGCTGGCGCGCTTGTCACCACTGATGAACACGGGGGTCTGCGGGCTGACCCGCATCACCGCTGCGACCTTAGTCTGTAGGGACTTGGCATTCACCGGCTGCAAGCTACCGTTGCCCAAGCGTAGAAAATACTGCCCGTCACGGTTGACCTCCACGACTAGCGGGCGTTTATCAGTCTGAATGGCGCGAGCCGCCGATTGCGGCAACTGAATATTCACCCCCAGATTCAACAGGGGAGCCGTCACCATAAAGATAATCAGTAAGACCAGCATCACGTCGATATACGGAACGACGTTAATTTCAGCCTTGAGTTTGTGACGCTTGGGGCGCGATATAGACATGACGCAACCCGATCAATCGTGTTCGTCGAGTGGCTGCATCTGCCGCTGTAAAATCGAAAAGAACTCTTCCTGGAAGATGTCGTAACGCACTGAAAGCCGTTCTACCCGCGTCGCATAGCGGTTGTACGCCCACACTGCCGGAATCGCCGCGAACAAACCCATAGCCGTTGCGACCAGCGCCTCCGAAATGCCTGGGGCCACCATGGCGATAGTGGCCGCCTTGACGCTGCCCAGACCCTGAAAAGCGGCCATGATGCCCCAGACTGTGCCGAACAAGCCGACATACGGACTGATCGAACCCACATTGGCGAGAAACTCTAGATTATGTTCTAACCGATCGATTTCGCGTGTGAACACTACCCGCATCGAACGCTGAGCACTGTCGAGTAGGTGATTGGGGTTCTTCAGCCGGTGTTGTTTTTGTCTGGCTACTTCCCGGAAGCCGGCTTCGAAAATACCCTCCATGCCACTGGCTCCAGTATTTCTCTGCACGGCCTGGCGATAAAGAGTGGCCAGGTCAGCCCCAGACCAGAAGCGCTCCTCAAACTGACTGGCTTCACGGTGGGCGGCATCCAGCATAGATTTCTTGCGAAAAATGATCACCCAGGACATGAACGAAAATACCAACAATACGGCTAAAACGGCTTTGACCGGAAGGCTGGCCTGCAACACCAGATCAAGAATATTCAGACTGTGGTTCATGTTTATCCGTCGTTTTCGGCGAACAGGGCAGAAGGTATCCGTACCGGTTGAAAGTTGCTCGCATCCACACAGGCCACCTTGACCTGGGCTGTAGCGATCTGTATCGCATCCGCGACTCGGGTCAGGTTCTGGTGGAGATCCAACCCCGCAGCACGGCACCTGTGCAGGGCTACACCAACATCCAGCTCATCATCCATTCGTGCCGGTCTCAAGAAACGAAGATCCATGGCATAGACCACAAAAACCACGCCCTGTTCCCTATGCATCCTGGCCTGATCCGTTCCCAATGATCGCAACCATTCGGTACGAGCCCGCTCAAAAAATCGTACGTAACTGGCGTGATATACCACGCCTCCGGCATCGGTATCTTCCCAGTAAACCCGCACCCTCCATATGAACGGAGGCTGATCGGTAGGCAACATCCCAACATTCACGATTTATCCCCGTCTGGAAATAAGACTCCGGAATCCCCTTGCGGTGCCGGCAACCCAAAAAGGTGCCAGGCCCGTCGGCTGGCCATGCGCCCGCGTGCGGTACGGATCAGAAAACCCTGTTGAATCAGGAACGGCTCAACCACATCCTCAATCGTACCCCGGTCTTCGCTCAAGGTCGCCGCCAGCGATTCCACACCCACCGGTCCCCCATCAAAACTCTCCAGAATGACCCGCAGCAAGCGTCGATCAAGTTCATCAAAACCCCGATTATCCACTTTGAGCATATCCAGAGCCTGCTGGGCAACTTCCAGGGTAATCCGGCCATCGGCACGCACTTCGGCGAAGTCGCGCACCCGCCGCAACAGACGATTGACGATGCGTGGTGTACCGCGCGCCCGCTGGGCGATTTCCATCGCTCCTGCAGAGGCGCACTCGATACCCAGAATCCGTGCCGAGCGGCGGGCGATAGCAGCAAGTTCTTCTACAGAATAAAACTCCAGGCGTTGCACGATGCCGAACCGGTCGCGCAACGGTGAAGTGAGCAGACCCGCCCGGGTCGTTGCCCCTACCAAGGTGAACGGTGGCAGATCCAGCTTGATCGACCGTGCCGCAGGGCCTTCACCGATCATGATATCAAGCTGAAAATCCTCTAGTGCCGGGTACATGACCTCTTCCACCACCGGTGATAGACGGTGGATCTCGTCGACAAACAGTACATCCCTGGGTTCGAGATTGGTCAAAATGGCGGCGAGATCACCGGCTCGTTCCAGCACCGGGCCTGAGGTACTGCGCAAATGCACCCCCAGTTCATTGGCGATAACATGACTCAGTGTGGTTTTACCCAGACCCGGGGGGCCGAAAATCAATACGTGGTCCAGGGCTTCGCCACGCCGTCGGGCGGCTTCGATATACAAGCCAAGCTGGTCGCGTACGGTTTCCTGGCCGAGGTATTCATCCAGACGTTGCGGCCGCAGCGTAACCTCAGCAACCTCGTCCTCATCAGTATTCTTGGGAGAGATTAGGCGGGTATCGTTCATTCTTTAGCCGCTATTCGGGACGGGGACATTATGACAGCCATGGCAGGATGTATACGCTGCTCAGATTTCCACCTGGGTACCGAGCTCGACCAGCCGGTTGCCGGGAATTCTGAAGAATGCCGTCGCCGGCATAGCATTTCGTGACATGAAAGCAAATAACCGATCTCGCCACAGGGCCATACCCGCCCGCTCGCCGGCGACGATGGTCTCGCGACTGAGAAAGAACGTCGTATCCATCATGTCGAACATCAATCCTCGCTTTTGACATAGGCCCAGAGCACGAGGCACATTCGGATCTTCAGAAAAACCAAATCTCAGCATAATCAGATAAAACTCGGCACCTAGTGTAGTTAGTTCGATGCGTTCCTCCGGCTCCGCTGTAGGGGTATCCAGCGTCTCAACCGTTAGTATGACATTACGCGCATGCAGAACCTTATTGTGCTTGAGGTTATGCAGCAGGGCATGGGGTACCGACTTCTGATTGGCGGTGAGGAACACGGCGGTCCCGGGCACCCGCAGTGGTGGATGATTGGCGATGCTGGCGATGAATGAAT
>CAJXGK010000255.1 GCA_913053815.1 uncultured Rhodanobacteraceae bacterium | reverse complement strand
TGTTCCTTGTTGGTGGCTTTATCCTTGGCCGAGACGTGAACGATGCCATTGGCGTCGATATCGAAGGTCACCTCAACCTGCGGCATGCCGCGTGGAGCAGGCTGTATACCGGTGAGATCGAATCTGGCCAGCGATTTATTGTATTGCGCCTGTTCACGCTCACCCTGCAAAACATGCACGGTCACCGCAGCCTGATTGTCTTCTGCCGTGGAGAAGGTTTGTGCGGCACGCGTTGGGATCGTGGTGTTCTTGTCGATAATTTTGGTAAACACCCCACCCAGGGTTTCGATGCCCAGTGACAGGGGGGTCACATCAAGCAGCAGCACGTCCTTGACGTCGCCGGACAGCACCGCACCCTGCACCGCCGCACCCACAGCCACGGCCTCATCGGGATTCACATCCTTGCGGGGATCCTTGCCGAAGAAGTCCTTCACGGCCTCCTGGACCTTGGGCATACGGGTCATGCCGCCGACCAGAATCACTTCACTGATATCCCCGACACTCATACCGGCATCCTTCAGCGCAGTACGGCAGGGCACGATCGTGCGTTTGACCAGATCACCCACTAGCGCTTCGAGCTTGGCCCGGGTGAGCTTGATGTTCAGGTGCTTGGGGCCGGAGGCATCAGCCGTGATATAGGGAAGATTCACTTCCGTTTGCTGGGCGCTGGACAGCTCAATCTTGGCCCGCTCGGCCGCGTCTTTCAGGCGTTGTAGCGCCAGGGGATCCTTGCGCAAATCGATACCCTGCTCCTTCTGGAACTCCTCAACCAGATAATCGATCACACACATATCAAAGTCTTCGCCACCGAGAAAGGTGTCGCCATTGGTGGCCAACACTTCAAACTGCTTCTCACCATCCACCTCGGCAATTTCGATAAGCGACACGTCGAAGGTGCCACCACCGAGATCGTAGACAGCAATCTTGCGATCCCCACCTTTTTTGTCCAGACCGTAGGCAAGAGCCGCTGCGGTCGGCTCGTTGATAATACGCTTGACATCCAGACCAGCGATCTTGCCGGCATCTTTGGTGGCTTGGCGCTGACTGTCATTGAAATAAGCCGGCACCGTAATCACCGCCTCGGTCACTGCTTCACCGAGGTAATCTTCAGCTGTTTTTTTCATTTTTATCAGTACTTTGGCTGATATCTCCGGGGGAGCCATCTTGGTGCCGTCAGCCGTCTCCGCCCAGGCATCACCATTACTGTGCTGGATGATTTTGTAGGGCACCATGTCCAGGTCCTTCTGGACCTCAGCGTCCGTGAACTTACGTCCGACCAAGCGCTTGATGGCATAAAAGGTATTCTTGGGATTGGTCACAGCCTGACGCTTGGCGGGTGCCCCAACCAGAATCTCACCATCCTTGGTGAACGCAACGATGGAAGGGGTGGTGCGATCGCCCTCTGCGTTTTCGATGACACGCGTCGTGGTGCCATCCATGATCGCGACACACGAATTGGTCGTGCCAAGATCAATACCAATGATTTTACTCATGATGTCAGCTCCGGAAAATTGGGTGGCGGCCAGGCCGCCTTGTCAATCTGAATGGGGGTGAGCCGGTCTCGATTCAAGCATTGTCAGCTTCACGGGCCACGGAAACCAGGGCTGGACGCAGCAGTCGGTCATTGAGCATATAGCCCTTCTGCAACACTCCGACTATCGTGTTCGGCTCAGTATTGGGGGCCTCCACCATATTCATGGCTTGGTGGCGGTCGGCATCGAACGGCTCACCTTGAGGATCGATCTCAACCAGACCATGGCTGACCATCATCTTGTTCAGCTCTTTCAGGGTCAGCACCATCCCCTCATGCAAGGCTGTTACCTCCGAGCCCTGCATCGCCACCCCACGCTGCAGGCTATCGCAAACCGGAAGTAAATCCGCAAGCAGTCGTTCGTTGGCAAAGCGACGGGCCTGATCCAGATCGCGGTGCAGGCGCTTACGCTGATTTTCAATCTCCGCATGTTCACGCAGCAGTGTTTCACGCGCTTCGGCCAGCTCCGCCTCGACTTCAGCCAGACGGGCAGCCAGTTCGTCGGCCGTACCAGGGACCATTTCTTGTCCTGACTCATCAGGACGAGTTGTTTGATTTTCCATTGAAAAAATCCGCAGTCGATAGAGCCTGCCAGCAGGCTCGGTAAAGTGAAAAATACATCACCCGTGCGGGTTATGAGGTCGAAACGACGCGATTCAAGGCCTCGTTAAGCATATCCGCACTGGTCTGGACCACTTGGATCACCCGATCGTAATCCATGCGCGTAGGTCCGATCACCCCAATACTACCTAGAGGACGCTCGCCTACACCGTACGAGGCGGTAACAATGCTGCACCCGGACAGTGCCGCATACCCCGACTCTTCGCCAATAAACATGCGCAAGCCCTGCGCCTGAGAGCAACGGTCGAGTAGATCCAGTAATTCCCGCTTTTGTTGGAAGGCCGCAAACAAATCGTGTAAATGCTCCATATCCGTCATCCCATCAGAACCGAGCAGATTGACCTGCCCGCTCACCACAACATCCGGTTCGGCACTGGCCGACTCGGAGAAAGCACCCTCCGCAGCCTCCACAGCATGGCCCAGAGCACTACGCAGAGCGCTGTCGGCAGCTCGTAAATCCACCATGATACGTTGCCGAATTTCATTAAGGTTCAAGCCATCAAACTCGACGTTAAGCACCCGGGCAGCCTGTTCCAGCTCAGCAGACGTGGGCCGCTTGTGCATCTGCAGGACCCGGTTCTGGATTTGTCGATTGGCAAACACCAACACTACCAGCACCCGTTCATCGGGCAGGGCCATGAATTCGATATGCTGGATCGGCAGCCCATCCTCACGCGGCACCGTTACCACGCCGACAAAATGGGTCATTGCCGAAAGCAGCGAGGACATGTTGGTAGCCAGATCTCTACCCCCACCCGAACGGGGCACCTCACGCTGTAGCCGAGCAATGTCCTCATGCGGCAATGGTTTTAACTCGATCAGGCTGTCGACAAAAAACCGCAGTCCTTTGCCAGTCGGGATGCGCCCGGCTGAAGTATGGGGAGATGCAACCAGACCAGCATCTTCCAAATCAGCCATGATGTTACGGATGGTGGCGGGGCTAACATGCAGCCCCGAGGATCGCGCCAGGGTTCGCGATCCGACCGGCTCACCGGCATTCAGGTATTGCGCAATTAGAGCCCTTAACAGGTGTCGGGTACGGGAATCGAACTGTTCAGAAAGACTCTGCATCAAAGATCTCTTTAAATCGCGGTTGTGGAATACTGTTATCCACCTATTCTAGATAAAGGTTACGGCCCAGCTATGCAAGTGCCGGACAACCGCTAGAATCAGCGTATCTGCCCCGACATATTGATTCCATGCTTACCCAGCTCTACGTTCGCGATTTCGCAGTAGTGGCCGAAGCCGACATTGAGATTGGCCCCGGACTGACCGTGGTAACGGGTGAGACCGGTGCCGGAAAATCACTCCTGATCGATGCGCTGCTGCTGCTTTCCGGGATGCGCGCCGATGCCGGATACGTTCGAACCGGAGCTCGCCGGGCTGAAATTCAGGCCAGCTTCAACCTTGCAGACACTCCCGCTGCCCAGCACTGGCTGCTAGCCGAAGCCCTGGACGATCACGAACGCTGTAGCCTGCGCCGGGTACTGGCCGCCGAAGGGGGCTCGAAAGCCTGGATCAATGGCCGTCCAGTATCCCTGACCCAGCTTACCGAAATCAGCGCCTGCCTG
>CAJXGK010000254.1 GCA_913053815.1 uncultured Rhodanobacteraceae bacterium | reverse complement strand
GTACGCATCATCCGTTCGTAGGCGAGTGCCGCCAGCGTCGTCAGGATTATTGAAATGGGCGCGGCGCCGTTGGTGTCATCGGCAAACATCAGGTCGCGATGTCGTTTGCACAGCTGGACAATACGCTTGAGTGGTCCTTTTAATCGCATTTGATCCGGAAACGGGGCGACATCGGCACGAAGGACGGTGGTTTCGACAAACGGCATGGTCGGTTGCAACAGGGTGCGCTCCTCAAACCAGCCCGCATAGCCGGCTGGGTTGCTGGGTGCCCAGTCGGCTAATTCTCGATCCGGCACAAGCAGTCCACCGTTGGTGCATCTGTCATTCCGGATCGCAGGAGTGATATCCATATGGATCTCTGCGTAGTTAATACGCCAGCAGCGGTTCTTTCGCTTGAGTAATTCCTTGTAGGTGCCGTTCGCGCTGAGGCGATTTCCGACAGCACCGTACACTTCGTTGGGGCTATCGTCCTGGGCGTAACCCAGTTGCAATACGAGATCGATATCGAATTCATCCCGGCCTAGCGGTTTGACCGTTGTGCCGAGTCGCATCGAGCCCTGCGGAAAAATCAGCCCGCTGGCAAGCCGCGGGTCGTCGCTGTCCGCGAGCCAGCTGCTGACCGCTTCGTATTTCGCTTGTGCGTCCCGGTATTGGGTTGCTGTGAGCTCCATGCTCTGGCATAGGAGTTCCAACATGCCGGAAAGATAACGTTGTTGGGCGAACTGGGGTGGGTTGGTAGTCATTGAACGTCTCCTTCGGCGGCATGACAGGGAACAAACGTGGCCGCGACGTGCGGAATGAAGTTCTTCGCGACAATGGGGGTTACGTGCTGGCTGTCCCGAGAGGCGCGGCTGATCAGCTCATTGGGTGCATATCGGTCGAGCGCCAGCAGGCCGTCGGGAACGGCGGAATCGATTCGGGTGACGTGCTCTTCTCCAAGAATCAGGCGGGCTTGGTTGATGGCACCGGTACCTTGACCGGAGATCAAAAGGTCCGTTGTGTGGCTTGCCCACCGGAGTTTACCGCCCGCGATCAGGGAACGGGAGCGTTCAGGTAGACTCGTCAAGGTACCGATATTCAGTATCGACACGGCTTCAAAAGGGATGCCGAGTACGCCGGTCGCTTCGGTCAGGCCGACCATCGTCGGGTTATTCGCCCAGACGCCGCCATCAACCAGCCACTGCCGGTCGATGCCCAGGAAGCCGGGTAGGTAGGTGGGTGCCGCGGTAGTCGCCATTGCTATCTTCCACGCGGGAATCTTGTGGTCACGGCGCAGCCGCTCGTGGTGGGCCGTTTTGAAAAGTCGGACGTCGTTGCCGTCCATGTTGAAAGTTGGGATGACTACGCGCTTGCTGCTGTGCCCGAGCAAGCGCTCGCCAAAACACTCCCGCAACGCGCATTCCAATGGGGCCGGGGCGTGTTTTCGGAAAACCCAATGCAATAGTGATCGCAAGTGTCCGCGAAGCCCCGGCGGAAAGATCGCCGGGCCAGAGTTCAAATAAAACTCAAGTATCTCGGCCGGGCGCATGCCCAACCCGAGGCCGAGCGCGATGATGCCCCCTGTGGAGGTGCCGGTGATGAGGTCGAAATGATCGGCGATGCGGGTTTCGAGATCCTGTTCCAGGTGTGCAAGAACGGCCGCCGCAAACATGCCGCGGATCCCCCCGCCGTCGATGGCAAGTATCTGGAATGGTACAGTGGTTTCAGTCAAACACGTAGTCTCGCTTGGCTGTTTTGTTGTCGATCAACCATATATTGTGTGTATGGGCCAATAAATTTACATATATAGTATTCAGGTTATTGGCACTCTGTCAAGGAGAGTGCTAAATCGATAATAATCGACTTGCAGAAACTTATCAATTGATAAATAATTGCGCATGCGGCCGCTACATATTAGGGGGGAGATTCAGTGTCCATAGAGGACGTTCTGGATTTCCTGTTGGAATTCAAACGGGCAGCCACGAGCGGGAGCGGGGTGGATATTGTCCCTCGTGCCGAGACGCGACCGACGCTCGCCAATCTTGGGTTGACCATGGGCAGCCTGTGGATTTTTGGGCGCGAGATTGAAGGCCACGAGGTCTACATCAAGCTGAAGGTGGCCCAGGTAGGTGATCGACGTATCGCAAAATGTATCTCGTTTCATATCGCCAAGTATCCGCTGGAGTACCCACACAGGTAACGGTGCTTGAACAGCCAGTGGAGAATTACCATGAAAGGTATTTGCCCAAATTGTGAGAAAGAGACCGAGCTTGAACTTGTCCACACCAAGGAAGTGATCGATGTGCGTGGTGAGCCCATCGAGGTCGATGCCGAATTCTTCAAGTGTGCAGAGTGCGGAGCGGACTTTGAGAACACTCGGGGACCGGATGCGCTTGCGCTTGCCTACCGGGAGTATCGGCACCGGCGCGATATGCTCCAGCCCGAACAAATTTGTGGCTGGCGTAAACAATATGGGCTGACCCAGAATGAGTTGAGTCGAATACTTGGATGGGGTGGTGTGACCTTGAGCCGGTACGAAAACGGCGCGTTGCATAGCGAGGCGCATGAGAAGATCCTGCGGCTTGCCATGGAGCCACATAACTTGATAACGCTTATCGAAGAGGCATCAGATGCGATTCCCGAGGACAAGCGTTACCGACTCCTGGGAGAACTCCGTGCGGCAGATGATGAAGCGTTTTCCTTCGATCGGCTTTCCGAGGAACGTTTCGGGCAATATGCGCCGGATGAATTCAGTGGGTACCGCAAGCTGGATTCACAAAAGTTGTTGAATGCGATCCTGTTCTTCTCGGTAGGAGGCCAGCTCAAGACAAAGTTGAACAAGCTGCTCTTCTATGCGGATTTCAAGCATTTCAAGGAATATTCGATTTCCATTACCGGCGCGCGATATGTTCATCTTCAGTACGGGCCGGTACCTGATAATTACGATTACTATTTTTCTGAGTTGTCACGCGGGCATTACCTGGGCGTTGAAGAGGAAATCTTCGGAAATTACACGGGATTTAAATGCGTGGCGTGCATCGAACCTGATCTTGGCGCATTTGACCCATCAGAGCGTGACATTCTGAAACAGGTGATCAATTATTTCCGGGAGTTTGGTTCTGCGGAGATCATGCAGTTCTCCCACGAAGAGGCTGCGTATGCGTCGACGATGGAGGGGGAGCCCATTTCGTATCTACATGCCAAGGATTTGAGAATATAGTCAGGGTGTCTGTCTGTATACCGGCCCGGATTATCTGGACACCTGTTTGCGACTCAGGCTGCCTCTTGCATGATGTAGGCCTGACGGGCTTCGGGGGGGGTGAGATGAAGCCCAGTTTTTCGAGGCGCCAATGACGATTGTAGCGTTCCTTGAACTCGGTGACGACGCTACGGACTTCCTCGATGGTTTTCAAGACGCGGCCATGGATGACCTGCTCCTTGATTGTGCGGTTGAAGCGTTCGGCGGCACCGTTGGTCTGGCCCGACTCCTGCCGCGATTACTGGCGCCATCGCCGAGGGCTTGACCACAGGGTGCTTTGCGCTGGAGACAACGAAGCGTTCATTTTAGAATCAGCGAGCCCACGCGGATGAGAGCTGAGAAACTAACGAGCCCATGAAGCCAATGCTCCTTTCGCGCGGCTTATGGGCGACGTGGTGTGGCGGAACTGCCGCGAAATCCCTAACGGCTATCACCCCAACCGCTACTCATCAGTTCAATAAAATCCCTTCGCGACAGCACCTCAGAAC
>CAJXGK010000253.1 GCA_913053815.1 uncultured Rhodanobacteraceae bacterium | reverse complement strand
GGACTCAGTATCCAGGCTGCTGGTTGCTTCGTCCAGGATTAGAATCTGCGGATCAGCCAGGATGGCCCGGGCTATGCTGATGCGTTGCCTTTGGCCACCCGATAGTTTGATGCCTCGCTCGCCGATGATGGTGTCATAGCCGTCGGCGAATCTGCTCACGAACTCGTGGGCATTGGCCCGGTGGGACGCTTCGATGACCATCCGCTCGTCCGCATCGCGCAGGCCAAATGCGATGTTGTCGCGGACCGATCCGTCGAACAAGAACACATCCTGTTGCACCATGCCCAAGAGAGACCGGTATGAGTTCAGCCGAATCTCCCGAAGGTCGGTGCCGTTCAGGAGGATGCGCCCTTTTGTGGGGTCGTAGAAGCGGGCTACCAGATTGGTCAGCGTGGTCTTGCCGGCATCGGGATGGCTGATGATGGCAAAGGTGCGCCGGTGACGGATTTCGCTGGAGACATCGGGCATGGGTGCAGTTCAGGTAGGTGCCAATGGGAACCGCACATTATAAGCCATGCCGCGTGATGTCTGGATGGCATGCCTGGCAGTCCTCTGAACCCCCACCCATTTGGGTAGGTTATGGGCGAGCAACACGAACCCCAACACGGCGAGACGCCCACCATTCGGTGGTGGGGCGCTGGTGGCCCTGGATGCAAAGTGTCTGCAGATGAATAACACCGTAGAGCGGTGTTACCGGAAAAAGACCGACATCCCAGGTGTTGATCGATCAACACAAATAGACATCCAGACGTCTATACCGCTATTGACGGATGATGTGTGTTCGCGTAAAGTCACTTCCGAAACTCATCGAGACCGGCGGAGGGACAGGCCCTTTGATGCCGGGGCAACCACGCAACCGCAAGATTGTGCAAGGTGCCAACTCCTGCGGAGAGCGCGTGGTGCGTTCACCGAGAGATGAGTCGTCCGTCATGGCGTTTGTGCTTTCTGACGGGTCGGCCGCTCCGGTTCTCCACAGGCTTGATGCTTGTACAGGAGACCCGGTATGACATTCGAATGTTCTTCAACAGCGACTTCTGGAACCATCGGTGTCGATATACCGGTGTGTCATAGTTATTCGCCGCCGCGTGTGTCAGGAGTGACGGCTAGTAGAAAGCTGTTGATTTGCCCCAAGTACGCTCCCTCTAGTGCGGTGGAGGTAGAGGTTGCCTACCAGCTGGTGGGGGCAGCTGGGGCGCCTGTAGTGCTGGTGCAGGGAGGTATTTCCGCGCACCGGTCGGTGTGCGCACCTTATCCCGACGCGGCACCGGGCTGGTGGGAGCCGCTGGTGGGTATCGGCAAGGCGGTTGATTTGCATCACTTCCGGGTGTTGTCTATTGACTGGCTGGATGCGGAGGCCTGTAGTGCGCAGTCGGTGTCTAGTGAGGATCAGGCGGATGCTTTGGCCGGTCTACTAGACGCCTTGTTTATCGATAAAGTTCACACCTTTATTGGGGCGTCCTATGGCGCGATGGTGGCGTTGGCGTTGGCGTCACGGCACCCGCAGCGGCTGGAGCGGTTGGTATTAATCGCCGGGGCTCACCAGCCGCACCCACTGGCCAGTGCCCAACGTGCCATCCAGCGTGACATTGTGCGTCTCGGACTTGCCTCCGGGCGGGTCGATCAGGCCATGTCCTTGGCGCGGCAACTGGCCATGACTACTTATCGTGGAACGGGCGAAATGGCACAGCGTTTCCAGGGTGAGGCCGAACAGATTGATGGTTGTTGGCGGCGGCCGGTGGAAGTGTGGCTGCAACGCCATGGTGAGCGCTTCGCGCAGTCTTTTACTGCACAGCACTTTTTAGCACTTTCTGAGTCGATTGATCTGCATTCGATTGAACCGGAGACGATCCGGGTGCCAACCCGATTGATCGGCTTCAGTTCCGATCGCCTGGTACCGCTGGCCGATTTGTTTCAATTGCAACAGCGGTTGGGAGTGACCGCCTCAATGGACGTCCTCGATTCACCCTATGGGCACGATGCCTTCCTCAAAGAGTACGACCGACTCACCCCCATCCTGCGTGATGCACTGGATCATGGAACCCACTGAGATGAGTAAACCTTCTTCAATCACTTGTGCGGTGCGCGCCGGCATCGAGACCGACACCCAGCATGGCGCTATCGTTCCCCCTTTACACCTATCCACCAATTACAGCTTCGAGGCGTTGGGGCGCAAACGAGCCTACGATTACTCGCGTAGTGGTAATCCAACCCGTGATCTGCTGGCCAAAGCGCTGGCAGAACTCGAGGGGGGAGCCGGGGCGGTGGTGACCGCGAGTGGCATGGCGGCGGTTGCTGTGGTGCTGGAACTGGTGCCGCAAGGCGGCCAGGTGATTGCTTCCCATGATTGCTATGGAGGCACTTGGCGATTACTGGATGCTTGGGCCCGTAAGGGTCGCTTTTCTGTGCGTTTCGCCAACTTGTCCGATCCCGCTGTACTGTCCGGGCTGGTCAGTGAGAAGCCGTCACTAATTTGGGTTGAGACCCCTTCGAATCCATTACTGCGGATTACCGATATCCGCCATGTGGTGCGGATCGCCCGGCAGCTTGGTGCGCTGTGTGTGGTCGACAACACGTTTCTTTCTCCGGCTTTACAGCAACCATTGCAATTGGGCGCGGATGTAGTGGTGCATTCGACCACCAAATACATCAATGGGCACAGCGATGTGGTGGGGGGAGCGGTGGTGGCCCGCGAGTCCGGGCTGGCTGAGCAATTGAATTGGTGGGCCAACTGTCTTGGACTTACCGGAGCCCCGTTCGACAGCTTTCTCACCCTGCGTGGTCTGCGCACGCTGGGCCCCCGTTTGCGCGCTCACCAGGAGAATGCCCAGGCCGTTGCAGAATTGCTGGCTGAGCACCCTTGGGTGCGCCGGGTGTACTACCCGGGTCTGCCCTCACACCCTCAATATACGCTGGCCAGCAGCCAGCAGAATGGCCCCGGAGCCATGTTAAGTTTTGAGATGGAAGGTGGTGAGGAGAGCATCAAGGCCTTTCTGCACGGTCTGCAGTGGTTTTCACTGGCCGAGTCGCTGGGTGGGGTGGAAAGTCTGGTGGCCCATCCGGCCACCATGACCCATGCCGCTATGACTCCGGAAGCCCGCCGTAATGCCGGAATTGCTGATGGCCTGTTGCGGCTGTCGGTTGGTATTGAGGATACCGATGATCTGCTCTGCGACCTTGCTGCGGGCCTGGCTCGGGCTGAAGCGGTAGCACAGGTGCTTGCATGAACGCAGTATTGAATCGATCGGCACCGGATCGGTGTCAGATCACCCCATCCAAGGTCAGGTCGTGCGCGCTGGTGTTGCTGGGTACAGGCATGGTGGGTGGTGCCTTCCTCAAGCTGCTCAGTACCTCGGCAGCCCACACCCTGCGTTTGGTCGGTGTAGCGAATTCGAGGCGGCAACTGGTTGTGTCCACCGGTCTAAGGAGTGACGGTCTGGGTGAGCGGTTAGCGGCCCAGGGTTCCCAACGTGATAACGCAGCCTTGCTTGCGGCCCTTGATGCCACCGATGCTCCGATCAAGGTTGTTATCGATGCAACGGCCAATATTGATCTGGCCGCCCAGCATCCGGAGTGGCTGGCCCACGGTGCCCATGTGGTTACCGCCAACAAGGCGCTGATTGCCACACACGGCAACGAGATTTTTGCCGCGGCCCAGGAAAAGGGTGTCATGGTGGCCTTTGAAGCAGCCGTTGCCGGTGGTATCCCGATTATCAAGGCGCTGCGTGAAG
>CAJXGK010000252.1 GCA_913053815.1 uncultured Rhodanobacteraceae bacterium | reverse complement strand
TTTCTTAGGTAGTCCAGATTCCATCATTTCATAGGCATTATCTGGATTCATGCGTTCCGTGGGTTCGATGATTAGCAAGTGACCACCTGGTTGAACGCAGCCCCACAGTATTTCAAGCGCATCTGTTCGGTCAGCCAGCACAGCAAGTAAAGACGCAGCAGAAATGACATCAGCTCTTCACTTCGATGATGAGGTGAGGTTGCCCTCTTCAAACTAAGCACTTGATCCTTGCCATTTCGCCAAGCGCCGGGCCACCTTGATCATGGCAGGATAGGTATCGATGTCCACTACAACATAATGGTTTGTCGCCGCCATTCCTGATACCAGATCCGCCCACAGCCAAAATCAATCCATGTTTTGCCTTCACCTGAAGGAATGCAATCGACGGATTTTCTATGTGAATCACGATAAAAATCTGCTCCTTGCATCCAGGTAAATAATAATAAGCTAATCATCTTATTACCTTGGTTAATTCGATATCAATCGCTATACGTTATTGGGTATAGGATACTTCACCTGGATTAGTTCAATTATTCCAAGGTTATTTGTAATCTTTACGGACTGTTCTTTAGGCTGGATGATTGGGGTATTATACTCTCGTGATCCTAGGGAGCGGAAAAGTCTAAATTACTTACTAGCTTTTCTTTGAGAAAGACAATAAATGCGTGTTGCTTTGAATTTTTAATAAAGAACTCTGTTGTATGCCGCTGTTTTTTATCATAGCGTATGCCATTTGTCATCTTGCAGCGAATATTTATGCGCGGTAGGGCTGGACTGGTTGTGACATCTCTTGGAGCGGGGGGGTAAAACAAGGGAGTGGGGGGGCCATGCGCCAAAAAAATAACCCCGAGAACCAGGGGAAGTCCTCGGGGTCGGGGTTCAGAGTGCAAAACCAGGGAAGGGATCTAACTCCGAACCAGGCTCGTCACCAGGGGAGGGGTTCGGAGCCTTGTGAACGCCATTGCGTGCGTTCATTGCATTAGATGGTCTTCGTTGCAGAAAGTTCACGCCACAGTTGGGGAAATTCAGCGGCCCCTTCCCTTTGTGACAATTGTTCACTGTGGCTCGCCTAAACAGAAGTCCTGATACAGCCTGGATGGCCCACCACCTCGATTTCCTGGGCTCGTAACAGGTGTTGCGGTAAACCGGAGACCGCATTGCTACGGGCCATTTCGGGGCGCCGAGCGCATAAAAAAACCCCGAGAACCAGGGGGAAGCTCTCGGGGTCGCGGTTCGGAGTACAAAAACCAGGGGAGGGATTTAACCCCGAACCAGGCTCTTTTCCAGGGGAGGGGATCAGAGCCAAGTGAACGCCATTGCGTGCGTTCACATGATTAGATGGGGCAATTTTAGAATAGTTCAATCGAAAAATTGAAATATTCAGCCGTTGTTTAGATTTTTGGTATGAGCCCCGGCGTGGGACTCAATGGGCTTCATTCCAATCCCTTCCAACGCCGATATCGACGATCAGGGGTACGGCGAGTGCGGCGGCACCCGCCATGCACCCACGTACCGCCTCGCGCACACTGTCCACCGCGTCGGCCCGTACTTCCAACACTAGTTCATCGTGGACCTGCATCAGCAGGTAGGCATCCTGGTGCCCGTCCAGCCAGGCATCCACGGCGAGCATGGCGCGTTTGATGATGTCGGCGGCGGTGCCCTGCATGGGGGCATTGATTGCGGCTCGCTCGGCTCCGGCTCGGCGTGCGGCATTGCGAGCGGCGATTTCACCCAGATATAGCCGACGCCCAAACAGGGTTTCAACGTAACCGTCGCGTTGGGCCCGTTCGCGGGTACTTTCCATATAAGCCTGCACGCCGGGGTAGCGCTGAAAGTAGCGGTCCATATAGGCCTGCGCCTCATGGCGGCCGATACCGAGCTGACGGGCCAGGCCGAAGGCACTCATGCCATAAATAAGGCCGAAATTGATGGTTTTGGCGGCCCGTCGCTGCTCCGAGGTGACCTGTTCTTCACCCAGGCCGAATACTTCTGCGGCGGTCGCCCGATGTACATCACGGCCGGCGTGGAAGGCAGCTAGCAGGCCGGGGTCAGCGGACAGGTGAGCCATGATCCGCAGCTCGATCTGCGAATAATCGGCCGACAGGATCTGCCACCCCGGCGGGGCAATAAAAGCACTACGGATGCGCCGGCCCTCGGCACTGCGTACCGGAATGTTTTGCAAGTTCGGGTCCGAGGAACTCAGCCGGCCGGTGCCGGCAACGGCTTGGTGATAGCTGGTATGCACGCGGCCGGTATCGGCATCGATCATCTTCGGTAACTTGACGGTATAGGTTGAGCGCAGCTTGGCCAGCGTGCGGTATTCGAGAATCAGGCGGGGTAGCGGATGCCGCTCGGCGATCGCTTGCAGGGCTTCTTCATTGGTCGAGGCTTGGCCGCGTGGCGTTTTGCGATAGGCGGGCAGTTTGAGTTGTTCGAACAGGATGGTCTGTAACTGTTTGGGTGAGTCGAGGTTGAACGAATGTCCGGCCTCGCTGTGGGCTTGCTGTTCAATGGCGTGCATGCGTTCCGCTAGGTCGCGGCTCTGGCAACACAGTTCCGCCGCATCGATGAGTACGCCGTGCTGTTCCATGCGCGCCAGCACCGGAATTAGGGGTATCTCAATGGTTTCGTAGATGCTGCGCAGGCGGGGTTCGCGTTGCAGTTGCGGCCATAACGCCTGATGCAGGCGCAAGGTGATGTCGGCGTCTTCCGCGGCATAGGGGCAGGCTTCATCCAGAGCCACCTGGGAGAAGGGGATTTGTTTGGCCCCTTTGCCAGCGACCTCGGCGTACTTGATGGTGTTGTAACCAAGATAACGGCTGGCCAGCGAATCCATATCGTGGCGAGTGGCGGTGGCATTGAGTACGTAGGATTCGAGCATACTGTCGTGGGCCAGTCCGCGTAGGGCGATACCGTGTTTGGCCAACACCTCGATATCGTACTTGGCATTTTGTAGAAGCTTGGGGCGTCGCGGATCTTCCAGTAATGGTCGCAGCTGGGCCAGGGTAGCCTCGCGGGGCAGTTGCTCGGGAACGCCAGGGTAATCATGGGCCAGAGGGATATAAGCGGCCTCGCCGCTCTTAATAGCAAAGGAAACCCCGACGATCTGGGCTCGCTGGGTTTGTAGCGAGGTGGTTTCGGTATCCACGGCGATTAGTTCGGCATCTTGCATATGCTGCAACCAGCGTTGCAGTGCTGCGATCGTGGTGATGCATTCGTAGCGGCCCGGCTCGGCTTCTTTACCGACCGGGACATCGGCGTGAGCAGGCGGCTGGGCAGTACGATTGCTGGGAATGGTTGACGGGGAAGAGACCGGACCTGTGCCGCTATCGAGTTCTTTGAGTCCCTGATTGAATCCATAGCGGGTGTACAGGGCCCGCAGGCGGTCGGTATTGCGATGGCTGAGGGTCAGATCAGTGGGCTTGAGTGCCAGATCCACATCGGTACGAATCGTGACCAGAGCTTTGGAGAGCGGCAGTTGCTCACGTGCTGCCCGTAAATTTTCACCGATCTTGCCAGCCATGGTGGCAGCGTGGGCCAGGATTCCCTCCAGATTGCCATATTGTTCTAGCCACTTTGCCGCCGTTTTAGGGCCGCATTTGGACACGCCTGGAACATTGTCGATGCGATCGCCCATCAAGCTCAGATAATCAATGAACTGTTCCGGCCACACCCCATATTTGGCGGCGATCCCTTGCCGGTCCAGGCGGGTGTGGGACATGGTATTGACGAGTTCGATGCG
>CAJXGK010000251.1 GCA_913053815.1 uncultured Rhodanobacteraceae bacterium | reverse complement strand
CATCTACCTTCTTTCGAACTGATTGAAAAACAATGGCTCCCACAACAACTTGGTAAAGATGGCGGTCACCTGCATGTCTGGAGTGTCGGCTGCTCAAGTGGTGAGGAGGCGTGGTCTCTGGCAATGGTCCTGCACCGGTTTTTTAGCGGGTGTTGGGGAAAAGCAAATTTTGGTATTTCCGCAAGTGATGTCAGCCAGGCGGCACTCGCCACCGCGCGTGCGGCCGTTTATCCCGTGGAGAGGTTGACGGAAATACCGTTGGAATATCGGGCCGATTATATAGAGATGGTTTCTGATACAACTTTCCGTCCGGTTGAGCTTTTACATCACCGGGTTGGCTTTGTTCGGGTCAATCTTCTGCAGGCCGGCTCGGCTCCACTACAACGCCTGAATCTCATTTTTTGCCAAAACGTATTGATTTATTTTTCCCGTGAGCGTCGCTTGCGATTGCTTGACGGTTTAGCCGGTCTGTTGGGGCCTGGTGGGCTCTTGATCATCGGCTCTTGTGATATCGGTCTGTGGAATCATCCGGCCTTGCAGAGGGTGGCCTGGCCGGGCACCCTGGCGTATTTGAAGAACTGACTTCGCGAGCGGAGACGGAAAGCCGCTTTTTCGATTCAGAATGTTTCCGCTTCAAGCTGTGGCCATCATTGGTATCGAGGTCTCCCATGCGACTCGACGAAGATTTTACGACGCTCGGTTGGGTCAAGAGTGAGCTGGACGAAACTCTTCGCCATGCGCGCGAGGCACTGGAGGCGTATGTTGATGCTCCCGACGATGTCACCCAGATGCGTTTTTGTACCACCGATCTGCACCAAGTGCAGGGTACTTTACGCATGGTTGAGCTGTATGGCGCTGCCATGGTCGTTGCTGAGATGGAGAAGCTCGCCCGTAACCTGTTGGACGATGCTGTACCGGAGCGTGATGAGGCCTATACCACACTGATGCGTGGCATGATGCAGTTGCCCGATTACCTCGAGCGACTGCAGAGCGGGCATCGCGATGTACCGGTTGTGCTTCTGCCATTGCTCAATTCCCTACGCTCTTGCCAAGGGCAGACCCCGTTGGGGGAAGTCGCGCTATTCACCCCCGATCTCAGCGTCGAGTTGCCGGAAGATGCACCGCGGGCCGTCACGGCACCCACCTTGGAACGACAGCGTACCCAATGGTCTGAATTACGGTTGAAGTTACAGCTTCCCTTACTGGCCTGGATTCGTAATCAGGGCGATGCGTGCGTACATGTCGCAGCCATGCGCCAAGTACTCGATCAAATTGCCAATCTGTGTTTCACGATTCCCGGGCGTAGGCTGTGGTGGATCGCTGGGGGTGTACTGGAGGGGCTGGAGCTGGGTTTGCTCAATGAGCATAGCGTTGAAGTCAAACGATTAATTGGCAAGGTCGATCGTAATATACGTAAATTGATAGAAGGTGGGGAGGTCGCGTTAGCTCACGGTGAGGCGGAAGGGCTGGCGTGCAGTCTGCTGTATTACGTCGCCCGTGCTGAGTCCGGTAGCGAACGACTTGCTGTCATTTTCAAAACTTATCATCTTGAACGTTTGTTACCCAGCAAAACGGATTACGACAATTGGCAGGCGACTCTGTCGGGTCGCAACCGGGAATTGCTTGATACGGTATCCAAGGCCATCAAGGAAGATCTGCTGCGGGTCAAGGAGGCCCTCGATCTGTTCCTGCGCAATCCTGAACAGGAACCGCAGCGTTTGGTACCCCAGGCTGAGTCGTTGGGCCGGGTAGCCGATACTCTCGGCATGCTGGGACTCAATGTGTTGCGGCGTGTCGTCGGTGAAGAAAGGAAAATTATCGACAAGTTTGTAGCGGGGGAACGCTTGGTTAATGCGGGGGCTCTGCTTGATGTCGCGGGAGCCCTGCTCTATGTCGAAGCCTCTCTGGATGACCATATAGAACGTCTCGGAATGGATGATGAAGATGAGGTGACCGGTCTACCCAAAGGTGAGGCACGGCATATTTCCGATGCCGTGCTTAAGGAGGCCGCCGCGAATTTGAGCAAGGTGAAGGATGGCATCATTGCCTTTATTGAATCACCTTGGGATCACACGTATGTGTTGGGGATCCCACCTTTACTGGATGAAGCGCGTGGCGCCCTGGGGATGCTTGAAACCGAACATCTACCCGAACTGATGCAGGGTATCGCACGGTTTGTACATAATGAGCTGGTTGCCAGCCACAAAGTTCCAACTACCGAGCAGATGGACCTTCTCGCCGATGCCGTGGCCTCGGTCGAGTATTTCATTGAGGCGGCCAGGGAACAGCGTCCGCAACGTGACCGCATTCTGGATGTTACCGAGCGCAGTCTTGCCGCGCTGGGTTATTGGCCGGTTCCGGCAAAGCAGGACATGGTTGTGGAGCCTGAGACGACATCCCATGCCACCCCGGAGCCCCTCTCCACTTTGGCTGTGAGCGAGGCTCAAGGGCCAAGCCGTACCGACGTATTCGTAGGGCCGCCGAGTTCGTCGGTGGATGAAACGCCTACCGGGGGCCAAGTGTCGGGGATCATACCACCGACCGCTACGTCGGCTGGTGGAGCAACGGTAGACAGCGGGTCATTGCCACCGCATGAAGGTAGGCCTAGTGAGCCACCCACCGGTGAAGATGCTGAACTTGGGCAATGGGTAGAGGTTAAGAAAGACGTTTTGGTGAATGTGCCCGGTCAGGGGCAGCCATTGACCGGATTTCATAAAGATCTGGACGATGTTGACGATGAAATTCGTGAAGTATTCATTGAAGAAGTCGGCGAAGAGATTGAGAATCTGCAAGCGGCAAGCGAAATTTGGATCGGTGAACCCGAAGATCAGTCCAAATTGCGTGATATCCGTCGGTCTTTTCATACTCTGAAGGGTTCAGGCCGTCTGGTTGGTGCCAGTACGCTTGGCGAGTTTTCCTGGAAAGTAGAGAATCTTCTGAACCACATCCTGGATCAGAGTATTTCTGCCGGGCCTTCGGCCCAGTCACTCGTTCGCCACGCCGTAGCGGCCCTGCCGGCTCTGCATGCGGCACTCCGTGGAGAAATCGCCTATGCGCCACTTGAGGCAATTGAAGCGGCTGCAGATCGTCTGAGCATTGGGAAAGCCGTGTCGGCGGAGGAACTTTTGCTGACTCAGTGCGCCAGCCATGTGGAATCGCAGTCGACGCGGGAATGGGTATGGCAGGTCAACCCTGAAGTGTTGACTGAGCCCACTGCCGCCGCACGGCCCGCCGCCACGCCAGAACTCCCTCAGGGGCCGGTCCTCCCACCGATTGATGCGGTATTGCTTGAAATTCTGCGTAGCGAGACCGACCAGCATCTGATTACGGTTCGTCATTGGTTGGATTTTAGTGCAGACCGAATCATCGATGAACCCACGTTACGAGCGGTGCATACCCTCAATGGGGCTATTGCGATGGTCAATATTCCGACTGTTGGGCAAGTGTTGGCACCTTTGGAAAGCTATTTGAAACGTCTCCGGGCAGGTGCGATACCGGCGAGTGAAGAAGGCTTGCAGGCCATCCGCGAGACGGTTTTTCTGATTGAGCAGGTGATGGCCCAATACGATCACGAACCGCCCCATCTGCCCGATTTTGATGCGTTGGCTGAAAGGATCAGTGTGCTGCGTGATGCTTTACCAGAACCTGACACCGCTCCCGCCCTTTTGGTACCTGGTATAGCGAAGCCTGACAATCTTCCAGAAACTGAGGCCGGAGCAGAAACTGAGGTCGGAGCAGAAACTGA
>CAJXGK010000250.1 GCA_913053815.1 uncultured Rhodanobacteraceae bacterium | reverse complement strand
TCGTTAAATAGAAACACTATTCGCCTCAAAAGATCAAAAAACGGCCCTCGATTTTTCATTCGCCTCGCTACGACCCTCCAAGCCCAACAGGCTCCTAGACTTAAGGCTTGCTTGAACCCGACTCTGTGTAGACCACGGAATAATAAAAATACCCATTTATATATGTAGCGGGCTACATGGAGCTTCCCCTGAGGGCTCTGCAATAATTCGGGAAAACCTGTTGCTCAGTGTAGTAGGGTCCACCCCCCCAGCAGGGCGAAAAGCAGAGCCGCCGCCCGGCGGATCCAGCGCAGCGGCAGGCGCTGGGCCTGTCGGGCACCCAGCCAGATGCCAGGGGCATTGACGGCGACCAGGCCGATACTGCCGCCAAGTATGACTTGCCATAGTGGGTGGAAGTGCGCCGCCAGGACCAATGCGGAGATCTGGGTTTTGTCACCCATCTCAGCCAGGAAGAAAGCAAGGAACGTTGCAAGTAGCGCGTTGGGGGTGGACGGTGTTGGATCCTGGCGTTCATCAGCGTGTTCAGGACGCAGCATCCATACCGCCATAATCAGCAAGGCGCTGCCGGTGAGCCAGCGTTGTAAGGTGGGGGTCAATAGTGAGCCAAACAGACTACCCAATGCGCCGGCCATGGCCTGACTCACCAACGCGGCTAGCACCACCCCGAGCAGGATGGGCAGAGGCTTGCGGTATCGGGCGGCGAGCAGCAAAACCAGAAACTGGGTCTTGTCGCCGATTTCGGCCAGTGCGGTGGTGGACAGTGCAACAAGAAGGGTATGCATGATCGGTCGGTCAGGTAGGTAGACATGAACCCGGCACGGAACGCGGTCGGCTATTCCCCGTGGCTGGGGCATGATAGATAGTAAGGTGTTTTTCTCCGGCAAAAAAGTGGTATGCCTTGTGTTCTTTCCAGGAGAGTAGCTATGCAATATCGTCGATTGGGTTCATCCGGACTGAAATTGTCAGCATTTTCCTACGGGTCCTGGGCAACTATTGGCACCCAGGTTGATACTCGTCATGCTACCGAGTTGTTGGCTTGTGCCTGGGATCACGGGGTCAACTTTTTTGATAGTGCTGAGGCCTATTCTCATGGCGAGGCTGAGCGGGTTATGGGTAAGGCCCTGGCCGCACTGAAGTTGCCGAGGGACGGCTATTGCGTATCTAGCAAGGTGTATTTCGGTGCGGTACAGGACCCGCTGCCGACCCAACATGGGCTGTCGCGCAAGCATATCGTGGAGGCTTGTGATCAGGCACTGTCGCGGTTGGGTTTCGATCATCTCGATCTGTATTACTGTCATCGCCCCGACGAAGATACGCCGGTGCAGGAAATTGTCGTGACCATGGACAGCCTTATCCGCCGCGGCAAAGTACTGTATTGGGGAACCAGTGAGTGGCCGGCCGAGCTTATTCGTGCGGCCTGCGTTTTTGCCCGTGAAGCTCATTTGCTCGGCCCGCAGATGGAACAACCCCAATACAATTTGCTGCATCGAACCAGGGTGGAGCAGGAATATACCTCGCTGTATGAGGAATACGGCATCGGTACCACCACCTGGTCACCCCTGGCGTCCGGTCTGCTCACCGGCAAGTACGACCATGGGGTACCCAAGGGATCACGGCTGGATCAGCCGGAATACGAATGGTTGCGCAAGGATCTACTCGAAGGTGAGGACAGCAGTCGAAAATTGGCGCAGGTACGCAAGCTGTCTGCCATCGCCCGTGAACTGGGTATTCCGGCGACACAATTTGCTCTGGCCTGGTGTCTACGTAATCCGCATGTCAGCAGTGTGATTCTTGGTGCCAGCCGACGTGAGCAACTGGAGCAGAATCTGGCCGCGTTGGACTATGTGGACCGTCTTGACGATGCCGTGCAGCAACGGATTGAAATAGCTTTGCAATGCACGTGATGACTCGATTGGATCGTTCCCCCCGCGGATTTGTCGAGGTTGAAGCCGTGACAGCCGATACTTTCACGGTTTGGTTGGTTCCGCCCCACACCGGTAGTTATGCGGCGCGGTTGTGGGGGGGGGGAAGGTCGTTATGGCCCTGCGGGTACGGAGTGTGTCAACAGCAATAAGCCACGTTTTGTGGCGTCTTCGCGGCTCCCGAGTGTCAAGTGATGGCAATGCTCGGAACTGCCCTTTCAGCTCCGGCGAATGCAATGTCCTCAACCAGCCGTTTCATCGGTACCGGATTGAAGGTGACCTCATCCTCATCGCTCTTCAGGTTCGGATAGACGGCTTCCAGCCGACCGTCCCAGAGGTTCTTGTCATGCGTGTTGCGGCTGCGTCGAAGATCGCCACAAAGCGTGTCGCGGTTCTCTTTAGGGAGAGATCCGAAGCGCAGCCAATCGTTCCAGCGCTGATGCTCGGGGAATTCTTTTGCGATGGCGGCCATCGCTGCCTGGTCCAGACCCTCGCCGTTATGCCCCTGCCAAGCAAGCAACAGCCGGGCACTGTAAGAAGACGGTCGCGCCCGTACCCAGCTCTCCAGCCATTTTCTGCCCCCTTGATTCTCCAGCAGTTCTGCCCGGTGCGCGGCAACGAGTGCGAGGTCCGAAGTCCCGGACTCGATGCGGCGCTCCAAGTCCTTTGCCGCCGCGTGAACTCCGACTCTTGTCAGGTCCGTGAAATAGCCCTCTATCCAAGGCACCTGCTCGGTGAGACGAGAGAGAAAGGCCATGGTCATCGGCCCGGACTCGGCCTGAGCGGTGGTAGCGTGCGGCTCCTGCTCCTCGGTTGGCTCGCGCGGTTCTGTCCGGACTATGCTTTCAGGCACAACCCCCTTTAACTCCGGTCGCGGCTGTTGGCCATCTTGGTGCTTGACCTCCCCGGCCGATTCGATCTCCAGCTTTTCGTCAGGTTGTTGCGCTGCCGACTCGTCGTTCACCGACCCATTGACATCTTCGCCCAACAAGCCAGTACGCGCCTGGAGATAAAAGGGCATCGGCAGAACGTACTCTGTAGCGTATTCAGCCGGAGGCCCCTCTTGCCCGCGAATGTATTTCACCAGCTCTTGCACGTAGGGGTTATTGGGGGCCATCGCTTCCGCTTCGGCGAGAACCGCCTCCGCCTTCTCTTGATGGTGCTGCCGCCCCAACATGCGGGCCAGGATAGTTCGGCATACTACGTCGCGCGGGAAGTCCCGCATGGTCTCGCGCAGCAACGGCTCCGCATCCTCCGAGCGGCCGGTCTCCCGCAGCAACTCGGCCAGGATATTTCGACATACCTCGTCGCGCGGGAAGTCCCGCATGGTCTCGCGCAGCAACGGCTCCGCGAGCACCGGCCCGTTGCGCCGCTGCAGTACCCTCGCCAACTCGACGCGCAACACTGGATTATCCGGGAACCGACGAACGGTCTCCCAGCGCACTGCGAGCGCCGACTCGGCCTGGCTTAGGGCCGAGAGCACCCGCGCCCACAAGTCCCAGAGGAAGGAGTTCTCGGGTTCCATCTCGATCGCCCGCATAGTCCAGGTATGGATCTCCGTAAGGACGGCTTCCCCTGGGTTCAAACGCAGTATTCTCATGCTGAGCTTGTGTGTGCTCAACACGGCAAAATGGCTCTCCCCTGTTGCCTCTGCATAGGACCAATGCTCGCGCATCAGTCGGCACGCCCTTGTCCAGAGCGCCGGTTGGAGCTGCCCAATCCGCTTGATGTCAGTGATTAACTGATCGAGTCCCTCCTTGGGCGGTAAATAGGCGGGTCGGGGGCGGCCCTTCCCCTTGCCGGCCTGCTTCCGCTTGTGCGGACCTAGGGT
>CAJXGK010000249.1 GCA_913053815.1 uncultured Rhodanobacteraceae bacterium | reverse complement strand
ACGCAAAACCGCATCGTTAAAACGGAAGGCGCTTTCCAGCTCATCCATAGGCGCCTGACCGCATTCGACATTCATCAAAACGTAGTGGGCTTTGTGGATTTTCTGGATAGGATAAGCCAGCTGACGCCGACCCCAATCTTCAAGGCGATGAATAATACCACCAGAGGCTTCGATGCCGCTGCGATACTTATCTACCATTGCCTGTACTTGATCACTCTGATCCGGATGAACCAGAAATACGACCTCGTAATGACGCATGTTGTCTCCTTATGGATGCACCCACATCGGGTGACAGCCTCCTGGCAGTGCAGTGAGGCAAGATTGAGTCTTGGACGCGTTCGAGCAAGACAGAAGCGAGATTGTAGGGCGTAAGACCGGTTGGGAGCAAGGACTGAACGGCGACTGGGCCATACCGGCCTTCTCAATCCGACCGACCTTCAATGCCCAACCCTTGGTCTCAGGTCGCTAACCTATAGCAGGGTTGATAGGCATCGCCATAAGGGAGTTTCATCCGATTCTGGGCAACAAACTCACTAAGCAGAACATCTAGCGCCTGCATGATTTCTGGAGCACCGTGCACTTCGAAAGGGCCGAGTTCTTCGATCGCCAGCATTCCTTCCACCTTCACGTTACCGGCCACGATCCCCGAGAAAGCCCGACGTAAATCTGCAGCCAACTCATGTTGCGCGCGCCCAAACTGGATACGGAGTTCAGCCATGGCTTGGTGGGTAGGTTGAAACGGTTGCTGAAAAGCATACGGAATTTTCAAAGCCCAGTTAAAAAAGAAGGCATCCTTATTATCCAGACGCTGGGTACGAACTTTCTCAACCCCCTTCACAGCAGCCCGGGCAACGGCCTCTACATCACCAATGATGATCTCATAAAACCGGGTAATTCCGTCACCCAAGGCCAGACGTAAAAAGCGGTCAATTTGCTCGAAATAAGCGGCTGACTCGGCCGGTCCGGCAAGAATCAAGGGAAGCTGTAATCCGCGATTCTCCGGATGCAGCAACAAGCCCAGCAGAAACAGAATTTCCTCAGCCGTACCGACGCCCCCCGGAAAAACAATCACCGCATGGGCAATCCGTACGAAGGCCTCCAGGCGCTTTTCAATATCCGGCATGACTACCAGGTGATTGACGATCGGATTGGGTGATTCCGCGGCGATAATGCCGGGCTCGGTAATACCGATGTAGCGATTGTGCAAGCGCCGTTGCTTGGCATGAGCAATCGTCGCCCCTTTCATCGGTCCTTTCATGGCGCCAGGTCCACAGCCTGTGCAAATATCCAACCCCCGCAAACCCAACTGATAGCCCACCCGCTTGGTGTAATCGTATTCCACCCGGGAGATGGAATGCCCGCCCCAGCAGACCACCAGATTGGGATCCACATTGGCTTGCAGTACCCGGGCATTGCGCAGAATATCAAACACCGCGTGGGTAATACCCACCCCGTCATGCAGATCGAAACGCCCGCTTTCCGACTGACTGGACACGTACACCAAATCGCGTACTACGGCCACCAGCAGCTCATTGATACCACGGATAATCCGGCCATCCACAAAGGCCTGTGAGGGGGCCTTATTAAGCTCAATCTTGATACCCCGATCTTGTTGCAGCACCTGGATATCAAAATCCGGGTAGCGCTCCTGTACCGAACGGGGGTCATCCGTGACGTTTCCTGAGGTCAACACGGCCAATGCACAACTGCGCAACAATCCATGCAGACCCGACTGGGTCATATCCCGCAAGCGAGCCACTTCGTTACGCGAAAGTACATCCAGCCCCCCGGAAGGACTGATGCGAGCGTTGACCGTTGCATGTGAACTCGCAATAATCCGAGGTCGACTTCGAGCCTTCATAGTCATCTCCATACATCCCCGACCGCTACCGCTGGCCAACGGGGTCACGACGGCCAACCAGGATTATCCAGCATCCCGTATGCTGACAGGCATGGCAAGGATCAGCAGCACTCATTCTCAAGTAGAGATCACCCCCCACCTCTCAGGCTCGTTCGCGCTGCACCTATTCCTGAACATGTTGATACCCCTCGCCCCGGTTCGGGAACAGCCAGCCGGCATCCCCAAGGACACCGGCTTAAAGAAGTCCCCGCTTGATCAGAACGTATAGCGCAACGTTACCTGCACCGACCAACGCGACAGCGGCCGGGTTTGGGAATCGAGTAGGCTGTACATCTGTGGTGCGTAGTTGCCGTGGCTATCGGTATAGCGGCTCAAGTCATAGATGTACTTACCGTTGGCCGCATCAATACCGGCAAAGTTGGCAATTGAGCGCGCTGCTGGAAAGCCGGCCGAAGGATACTGGCCCCAGTTGTGGTTGAGCATATTAAGGAAATTGTAGACGTCGACCACGACCTCACCCTTATTGCCCTTGAATAAACCCGGAACCTCCTGGGTCAGGCGCAAATCCAGCTCGTGCGTCCATGGCAGATGGCCGGAATTGCGCGGTACATCACGCCCCGCATATTGACGCAGACCCGCCTGGGTTTTGATATAGTTGAAGAACTGCTGTTGCAACTGCGCTGAAGTATTACCGGTAAACTCGACATCACCCGGCCCCGACGGTACATAGACTAAGTCGTTATTGCTGCGGCTGTCACCGTTGGCATCGTTACCGAAGATCCAGCTGTACGGACTACCGCTGGCCACATTCAGGTACGCACCGACCGTAGTGCGATAGTCGCCGATAAACCGATGTGACCAGGATGCCCAAGCACTGAACCGATTACGTACATTGTAATTAGCGGTATAAGCGATATTGGCATTCGGGTTAACACTTGGGTTGTTCTTCCAGTTCGAATAGGCAATGGATGAGGTGCCGTTATTCACGCTACTGGACCGACCATGCGTCCACGATGCCGACCAGGCGAAACCATTATTTGCCGGCCGGCTCAATGCCAGAGTAAAGTAAGTCGCACTACCCCGGGCGGTATTACTGAGCAACATGATGCTGCCGTAAGATGGATTGGCATTGGCCAGTTCGCATCGGCGTGAGGTACAAACACTGCCATTACTATTGAGTCTGTAGTAGATGGGACGGCCATCCGGGCCATAGACACTGGGCGTCCCCAGGTTCAGGTTCCGGTAGTAAATCGCATCTTGGTCCTGTAGGTACGACACCTCGGCACTGGCTACCATGCCCCACCACGGCAAGGCACTATCAAAGCCTAGCGAAGCTTTGAGCACCGTAGGCTGGCGAAAACTTTTGTTCAACAGATCTACCGTCTGCGCGGGCTGATTGGTTGGTGGGGTCGGCTGGTTGTAGGGATCGGCTGAGAAAGCCCCACCTTGTGAGGGCGAATAGGCCTTGTAGGTGGTGACGGTCAAGCCGTTATTGGTGAACGGATCGGACTGCCATACAGCCGGGGTGGCGCCCATGAACAGGCCGGCACCGCCTTTCAATTGCATGGGTCGCTTGGTGTCAAAACTGTAATTAAATGACACGCGAGGCTGAAGCACCGAGTTGCCATCAATGGTGTGATTGTTGGCCATCCCAAAGGTCTGCTGAAATCCATTGTTTAGTTGCGGCTTCTGGTCAACCTTGGGGATGTCCCAGCGCAGACCATACTGCAGGGAAAGCTGGTCATTAACCTGCCAATCGTCCTGGGCGAAAAGCCCGTAATTGTTGTACGACCAGATTGCCGAGGCCCCCGCAAGATGACCACTAGAGGGCTGACGCAATTGATAATAGGCGTAGTTGCCGCTCTGGAAGTCTTGGCTCGAGAGGACGGCGCGGGCGAGCGG
>CAJXGK010000248.1 GCA_913053815.1 uncultured Rhodanobacteraceae bacterium | reverse complement strand
AGCGCCTTCAATTTTCCGGTGGCGGTATGGGCCTGGAATGCGTTTATCGCTGCAGTATGTGGGGATATTTCGATCTGGAAACCTTCCCCCAAAGTCCCCTTCAGCGCGATTGCCTCGTTGCGTATCTGCAACGAAGCTCTCAAGGAAAATGGCTTTCCGGATATTTTCTTCCTATTCAATGATGCTGGCACCGAGCTGGCCAGCCACTTTGTCGATGACCGGCGCGTCGCGTTGATCAGCTTCACCGGCTCAACCCAGGTCGGCCGCAGTATCGGTGAGCGGGTAGCCCGGCGCATGGGCCGGTCTCTACTCGAACTGGGCGGCAACAATGCCGTGATCCTTGATGAGAGCGCCGAGCTGAAGCTGGCCATTCCGGCCATCGTCTTCGGGGCCATAGGTACCGCCGGACAGCGCTGCACCACTACCCGTCGGCTGATCGTGCACCGCTCACTGCATGACACGATCGTGGAAAAGCTCAAGGATGCCTATACCCAGATCGAAAAACATATCGGCGATCCCACCGATGCCAGCACCTTGCTCGGCCCCTTGATCGACGAGGCCGCAGTACAACGCTATGAACAGACCATCGCCCAGGTCAAGGCCACGGGTGGGCACATCGTCGTCGGCGGCAGCCGCCTCCAGCGCCCCGGTCATTACGTCCACCCGACCCTGATTACCGGCCTCGCCGCCGATGCGGAAGTTGTACAGCAGGAAACCTTCGCACCAATTCTTTATGTGCTGCCTTTTGATGATCTTGACGAGGCCATCACTATCCACAACGGGGTTCCGCAAGGCCTGTCTTCCGCCATCTTTACCCAGAATCTAAAACATGCTGAGCGTTTTCTTGCCGCCACCGGCTCGGACTGTGGCATCGCCAATGTCAACATTGGTACCTCAGGCGCCGAGATTGGCGGGGCCTTCGGTGGTGAGAAGGATACCGGCGGCGGTCGGGAATCCGGTTCCGATGCCTGGAAAGCCTATATGCGCCGCCAGACCAACACCATCAACGGGTCGGATGATCTACCCTTGGCACAAGGCATCAAATTCGATTTCTAAGTCCGCTACCGGGCACGCGTCGGCAAGCTATGGCGGCGCGTGCTTTAATGCACGGCAGACCCGCTTGCATGCGTGGAGAATGCCAAGATGAATAGTCCGTCTCCTGCGTTGACCTCCCTCCCGATTACCCATGGCAGTGCTATCGCCAGCCTGATCCTCGGGATCCTTGCCTGGACGTTTCTGCCATTCATCGGTGCCATTCTGGCGGTGATTCTCGGCCACCTGGCTCGTAGCGAAATTCGCCGGGCTCCACCCGGCACCTTTAGCGGGGATAGTCTGGCTGTGGCCGGCTTGGTGCTTGGCTACATCCAACTGGGTTTCAGTGCCTTGTTTTTGGGCTTTTTCCTACTCGGTGGATTGGCAATTCTGGCCGGCCTCATGGGTATATTCGCCCATGCTTTCTGACCGCTCCACGACCGCTTGCCCCAGCAGGATCTAGCTGATCCCGGTCACGATGCCTGGCTTTGCGGACCGTTTATATTGCCCACCATGAACACACTCGATCCCACCCAGCGTTTTAGTGACCGCGCCGAGGCGTATGCACGCTTTCGCCCCGGATATCCTCCCGAACTACTCGCCTGGCTGTACCGGGGACAGGGTATCGATATCTCCATGGAAGTAGCTGATATCGGAGCCGGTACCGGTATCTCCACAAGAATGTTTCTCGATGCCGGCCATCGGGTCGTGGCAGTCGAACCCAATGCCTCCATGCGGGCCGTCATGGAACGGACTTTGGCTGCCACCCGGGCCTTTTCCTGCACCGCTGGGTGTGCCGAAGCGACTGTCCTTAGCGGTGCCAGTGTCGACCTGATCTCAGTCGCTGAAGCGTTTCACTGGTTTGATCCACAAGCTACCCATAGAGAATTCGCCCGAATCCTGCGTCCCCATGGTCTGGTAGCCGTGTACTGGAACGCCCACGCCTCTACCGATTCAGCCTTCCTTGATGGCTACGAGCAACTGCTACGCCGCTATGGCACCGACTATGCCCACGTTGCCGAGCGTTATGCCGACGATGCCACCATGCAAGCCTGGTTTGGCCCAGGCTTTCGTGGCCAGGCCAGCTTTGCACATCGGCAAAAATTCGACTACCAGGGCTTGCAGGGCCGACTGCTTTCCTGCTCCTACGTCCCGGGTCCAGAGCACCCCCAATTTACGGAAATGCTCGATGCACTACATAAGCTGTTTGACAACACCGCCCAACAGGGACGGGTGGATTTCAAGTACCACACCCGCCTGTTTGTCGGGGCCATCGCTTGAACATCTACCGCCTGCTCCGACCGCTGTTATTTGCCCTGGATCCAGAACGAGCCCATAGCACCACCCTGCTGAGCCTGGAGATTGCCCGTATCACCGGTCTGTCCCGATTATTGGGCTCCCGTCCCCAGACTTTGCCGAGCCGCTTGTGGGGTCTGGATTTTCCCAATCCGGTGGGCCTGGCAGCAGGACTGGATAAGAATGGAGCGCATATTGATGCGCTGGGAGCACTCGGTTTTGGATTTCTGGAGATCGGTACAGTGACCCCACGCCCGCAATCCGGTAATCCCCGGCCCCGCCTGTTCCGGCTGCCCGAACACCAGGCACTGATTAACCGCATGGGTTTCAATAACGACGGTCTGGATGTGCTGCTGCGCAATATCGAGCGCAGCCATTACCGCGGTGTGCTTGGTGTCAATATCGGCAAGAACAAGGACACCCCCAACCAACAGGCTGTCGAAGACTATCGACTGGGCCTGCAGCGTACCTATCCTCTGGTTTCCTACATCACGGTCAACATTTCCTCACCGAACACCAAGGGCCTGCGCGATCTGCAACACGCTACGGCCCTGCGCCACCTGTTGGAGAACCTTTGCGACACGCGTGAGAAACTGGCCACCCAGTATGGTCGGCGTAAGCCGTTGCTGCTGAAGATCGCCCCCGATCTCGACGCATCCAGCATGGATCACATGGCTGAAGTGCTGCAGGAATCCAACTTCGACGGCTTGATCTGCACCAACACCACTGTCTCCCGTGAAGGCCTAGCAGGGCATACCCTGGCGAAGGAAGCGGGTGGGCTATCCGGGACGCCTCTACGTGCTGCGGCCGATACCGTGCTCAAAGGTATGCAGCAACGCCTGGGTGAAGGGATGCCCCTGATTGGTGTCGGCGGCATTCTCAGCGGCGCCGACGCCGCGACCAAGATACAAGGCGGCGCACAGCTGGTGCAGTGCTACACCGGACTGATCTATCGCGGCCCGCAACTCATTAGTGAGTGCGTGGAGGCCATCCGCTCAACCCAGGGCCTTATCCATGCACCTTGAAAACACCGAGATGGACGGCTACACCCTGCTCGAAAATGCTTCGCTGAGCGCGCGCAACACCCTGCGCGTTGCCGCTCGAGCCCGCTGGCTTGCAGAAGTGCATGATCCCCAGGCTCTTCCGAGGCTGCTTGCTACCCCGGCCCTGCAGCAGCTTCCCATGTTGGTTCTCGGCGAAGGCAGCAATGTCTTGTTCACTACCGATTACCCCGGTCTGGTGGTGCAGATTGCTACGCGAGGCGTTGAAGTGCGCAACACTAACAACCAGACCACCCAGCTGCATGCCGCCGCCGGCGAACACTGGGACGATCTGGTGCGCTGGTCACTCAGCCATGGCTACCCCGGCCTCGAAAACCTGATTCTGATCCCCGGCAGCGTCGGGGCGGTTCCGATCCAGAATATCGGTGCCTATGGTGTT
>CAJXGK010000247.1 GCA_913053815.1 uncultured Rhodanobacteraceae bacterium | reverse complement strand
AAGCTTGACAGAGGAGCCCCTTGAATACCTATCAAGAACAGCAGACATCACTCTCTCCAACCATGACAACGGCTATCACGCTATCCTGTTTTAATATGTCTTGACAAAGACAATCTTCCAATATTTATAATTAACATTGTTAAATTATCAATTAAATAACTAATTTTATGGTAAAAAAATCTTCTAAAAAAGTTTCTTCCAGTCAACTTGGCTCTGCTGAAACCGTCCGCTTTTACTACAAGGGTAAGCGGCTCAGCCAATTGCGGGCCTTCGTCCATACGGTCAAGCTGGGCACCCTGACCCGTGCCGCAGAGGCCATGTTTGTTTCGCAATCTACGGTCAGCCTGATGATCAAGGCGCTGGAAAGGGATCTCGGCAAGACCTTGCTGTTGCGTACCCGCCGCCGTATCACCCTGACCGGCGCCGGAGAAACCTTGTACGAACTAGCACGCCCGCTGGTCGAGCGTATGGACGGTATCGATCAAGACTTTCTGGCGCGGATGGCCGGGCAAGGTTCGAGTACGCTGCACATCGCCGCCGGAACCTCGACCCTGCAATACTTGCTGCCACCGCTGTTATCCCGGTATCGAGAACGTTACCCCAAGGTCCATCTTAGCCTGGCCAACGTGACCGGGCGCGACGGACTGAAACTGCTGCGCGAGGATAAAGTCGATTTCGCGGTCGGCTCGATGCTGGATGTGCCGAATGATCTGGCCTACGCCCCGGTCTACCACTTCGCTCCGATGCTGATCATGCCACCCGGTCATCCACTCGCCACCCATGACGACCCCGGTCTGGAGGATCTCTCACCCTACGGCCTGATCCTGCCCCCGGAACGCCTGAGTACTTATCGTCTGATCGATATGGTATTTCATCAGCACCGAGTGCCCTATACGGTGACCATCGAAGTTGGCGGCTGGGACGTGATCAAGGCCTACGTCGCCAGCGGTCTAGGAATTTCGATCGTTACTTCAATCTGTCTCGTCGAAGCGGATCGTGAGCGTCTGGTTACACGCAATCTGCGGGCCTATTTCCCTTCACGCAGCTACGGGGTAGTGATGCGCAAGGGTAAAGTTCTGCAAACCGAAGCACGCGATTTTCTGAACCTGATTAAGCCGGGGCTGTTCAGTCGTGGCGGCTACGATGTGGCGGGACATTCTGAACGCTAAGCTCAACAACTCAAACCGTCACGCTCAAGCTATGTATAACGCGTACTCTTTACTGCGTTGGGCAAACTGCGGCAAAGCCGTGATACCCCATGTTGGGCGCCATACGCCCACTCCTATAGGACATTACGAACCGGCTCCGGCGAGCGCGGCTCCATAGCGGCACTCAAGTGGGTAGCCCATTTACCAACCACTACCCATTGACACCCGGTTCCCTCGGGCTCCATACCTGCAGTCGCAAAGGCACCTTGCTAGGCATCAAGTAACGTCTGACCCCGCCGCCGCTTCCGCTTCCGTAGATACGGTAGGGTCGAACGCTTCAACGGGCGCCACAGCAAGATATTGTCCACCTTCCATAAAATCATTGGGTACGACACTTAAGTACTGCACCGAGCGCTACAATCAACAACTTCCACAAAAGTCCCTGAGCCATCACCCCCCTCAAGGCCATGTAAGAGCGATATAGAACGCCCCCGGCCTCGCCGCCTCGGTAGTAAGGACACTTACGCCGATGGCATCCGGCATTTGTCAGCATCCGACCTCAACAAGTTAGCGGATACCTGAATAATCATGAATACGTATGCAAAAGCTGGTACAGGCCGCTTCAGCATGCCTACCATGCAGTGCTAACCGGAACCCGAACCCCATCCTTTTGTGCCTTCACTGCAGACGATGGTATCGGGTGGTAACCCGTTATCCGTGGGAGGGACATTGTGATGCAGCACCAACAGACCCGTTTTATTACTGGGATCGCGACATGCTGAGCCGGGTGCTTGGCGTAGCCCTGCTGACTTTTCTACCGCTGGTCAGTCAAGCGGCAAACTGGCAGCAGCGGATTACATGGCACGGCCAACAGGCCAACATGCGGGTCACAGCCCAAGGTGGTTTTGTGCTGCACAGTCCCGCGGGCACTCGCTCGATTGTCCGGCAAGCCCTGAGTACACACACCGCCAGCCCGATGTTCGACGGGCTGTTTGCGATGGCCCAGTCTGATTTGAAAAAAGATTCAGTGACCGCGATTACTGATGCCGCCTTCGATCATGGCAAGCCCATCGCCTGCCAATGCTTTATCGCCGGTAAGAAGTGGCCATTCGTGTGGACCCGGGATTTGTCCTATTCGACCGATCTGGCGCTGTGGCGACTGGACCCGACCCGGGCCCGGAATTCCCTGCTATTCAAGCTCTCCACAGTACGCAAGGCCTCGGCACCCCAAGGCCTGTACGTGATGCAGGACACCGGTTCAGGTGGTAGCTGGCCGATCAGCACCGATCGCATCGTGTGGTTTCTCGGCGCCCGGCACCTGCTCGCTAACCGGGCTTTTGCCAAGCAGACTTATCGAGCCCTACTCGACACCCTATCCCAGGATCGGGAATACGTGTTTGATCCAACACTGGGCCTGTATCGCGGTGAGACCTCATTTCTCGACTGGCGCCAGCAGAGCTACCCGGCCTGGACCGCACGCAATGTGACCTTCATCGCCCAGTCTTTCGCCCTGTCGACCAATGTGCTGCATTACGACGCCCTGCGCCTCGCGGTAAGGATGTCTCGCCAGCGCCATGCCGCGCGCGAGGCAACGGTCTATGCCGCTCAGGCCATGGCGCTGAAGCAAGCGATCAACCGTTATTTCTGGAATTCCCGGAGTGGGCTGTACATGAGCTACATCGGTGGCGATGTGAATCCGGCACCCTTCGATGCCTACGATCTGCTCGGCCTGTCACTGGCCATCAGCAGCGGTGTGGCAAGTCCCGAACGGGCCCGGCAGGTACTCGCCCACTATCCGACCTGGCCCGCCGGCAGTCCGGTAATCTGGCCGGAACACGCCGCTCAGCCGATCTATCACAATCGCGCCATCTGGCCATTTGTCAGTGCCTATGCCCTGCAGGCCGCACGCCAAGTACGCGATCCGGTCATGATCACGCACATGGTGCGATCACTAATGCGTGGTGCCGCCCTGAACCGATCGAACATGGAAAACTTCTCACTGCAGACACTCTCGACCCACCTACCCGGCAAATTCGGTGGGCCAGTGGTTGATTCGCGGCGTCAGCTCTGGTCAGTGGCCGGTTATTTGAACATGGTCATTGAGGGCGTTTTCGGGCTCGGGGATACGCAGCGGATCGAACCCAGACTTCCTACTGCCCTGGTACCCATGTTGTTCGGAACTCGGCAGCGTATCGTTCTTGATCTCGGCACTCGGCGCATCGTTCTGCAACGCCCGGCCCACCTTGCCGGCAACCTGCTGGTCACTGCGCGGATCGAAGTTGGGCCGCAGCAAACCCTGGTTCTGCTTAAGGCCATAAAAGTTGACCCCATTCCCTTACGTCTGAATGCGCCGTTGTTCGCCCCTCCCACGCCCCCTGCGCCAAGCGTATCCAGCACCGAGACATCCTGGAAAATCCATGCGCCGGGTAACAACCTGCTCTATCTAAATGGGCACCGGTACCGTGCTATCCACGGTTCTACGCTGGTCCCCAAAAAAGCCTATCGACAATGTTTCAGCATCACCCAGCGCGCAGCGGATGGTCTGCAATCCCTGCCTAGCCCCAGCGTTTGCGAAGGTCCCACCGATCAGCTAAGTGGCCCCTGGCCACGTAGTTGGCAGGCCCCACACG
>CAJXGK010000246.1 GCA_913053815.1 uncultured Rhodanobacteraceae bacterium | reverse complement strand
CCTCGGTGCAAAGCACATCGTCCTCGATTCGAATTCCTCCGAAGGGTTTAAAGAATTCGACCCGGGGCCAGTTCACATCGTTGCCTGCTGGGCTTTCGGCCAGGGGCTCAAGTAATTGATCGATGAAATACAAGCCGGGTTCGATCGTCACTACCATGCCCGTCTCTAGGGGCCGTGTCAGGCGCAGAAGTGGGTATGGTTCCGGGGGGGGTATGTTGCCTCCGTCGGGGCCGGCTTGGTGGCCGCCGATGTCGTGTACCTGCAAGCCCAGCAGGTGGCCCAGGCCGTGCGGAAGGAAGCTGCGGGTGATGCCTTGCTCATAGGCGGCCGCGCCTGAACAGTTCACCAGTTGCTGCTTGGCGAGGATGGCCCCCAGTTGGCGATGACATTCGGTGTGCAGGTCAAGGTAGGATTGTCCCGAGTGCACAGCACAGCACAGGTTCTGCTGCATCCGCTCCATATCGACAATAAGTTCCGCAAAAGGATCATTGCGATCGCCGGCGTAGGTTCGGGTGATGTCACTTGCATAACCGGCGTAGCGTCCCCCTGCGTCGATGAGGAAACTGCGGCGTTCAACCGGGGGCTGACGCTCCAGCCCGGTGTAATGCAGCACGGCAGCATGCTCGTTAAGGCCAATGATATTGGTGTAAGGAAGTTCCGCCTCACTCAAACGGGTCGCAGCGAGGAAGGCAAGATGTATCTCGAATTCGCTGGCACCAGCATAAAATGCGGCAGCGGCAGCACGATGGCCCAACACCCCAATTCGGCTTGCAGCACGTAACAGTAGCTGCTCATAGACACTCTTGCGGGCTCGGTTCCAATGCAGATGATTGAGAAGTAAGTCAGGGTTGTTGGGCGTCAGTGGCGACGATGAGCCCGGTTCACCGATAATAGCCGTGGTGGTGGATACAGTGCCGATTGCCTGGGCTGTAGCATCTTCCGAATGCACCGTAACGATATCGAAAGCGTCCACCCAGTAGCCTGGTGGTGATTGGGGCGTAAGATGCCAGTAATCGCCGGGCTGTAGGAAGATCAATCGCGGCGTTGTTCCAGGCCGGTAGTCGATCCAGGAACCCGGAGCTTGGGTGAGTGGCAGCCAATGCAGAAAATGTGGGTTAGGAGTGAAAACTGGGCCTTGATCATCAAGGAAATGGATGCCGGGAAGGCCCGAGGCAACCAGTAAACGTTCGTATCCGCACTGCTCGAGTGCCTTATCAATATAACTACGCAATTCATTGAGATGCTGCTGATAGAGCTTGGCAATGGCTTGGTTCATGGCGACATTCCAGAGTTGGGATCAATGCTGATATATCGAAGTGTCACGTTGACACATCATGAAGGCAAGTCGTTGGCTTGCCGGAAGTTGGATGTTACTGAATGTGAAGTGATCGTTGCGATGTAGGTAATGGGGATGGGTGATAACCATGAGAGAACTCAACTGAGTGGCACGGGGCGGTTTGACTGCAGAGCCTCGTAGCCAGCAGATGGGTCACTGGGAACCAGAGTGCACGGGTTGGTTCACATGGCAGTGAAATCTGGGTACGACATCCAATCATTGATGATTTTGGCGTCGTCGATCGCGATACTGATGAAACCAAACCCGGCCCAGTATTGACCGGGTGTAGCGGCCTCGAAACACCACAGTGTGTGGACCCCCACTTCAATCTGCTGGGTATGGATAGTTGGCGTAGAGAATTCGAAAATGAGTTGATATAGGGCGTCGTCTTGGGGGGCCAATGGACAGATCAGCATCATCCCGGTTCGAGATAAATTGCCGATACGTCCCATAGGTGTATCGGTCAGGGCATTGCGTACGGGGATGATGTTACCGATAGTTTTACGGGGAGCCCGCCGGTTATCACGATTCATGATGTGCCCCCCGGCTGGGTGCAGCCGGTTGGCTACCTAGTTTACGCAAAGAGGTGATGACGGCTTTCCAGGCACGGTCGACCAGTGATTCATCATATTTCTTGGCTATGCGGGCCTGTTTGCGCACTCCATCTCTGGCAAGTCGCGGCAAGGTGTATTCTACGGTACGTTGACCGCGTTGGTTGACGAAGAGACAGCGGCCGGTTATGGATGAAAACCAAGCCAGTTTGCGTCGCACCACACCGCCTTGCTGGTTGCACTGAAACTCGAACCAGCTCCCGAAGGGTAGGTTCTTCAGGCGTTCCAGCATGCTTTGCTCCTCGGGGGTCAAAGATATTCCGTCCGGCTCGGTTTGAGGATGCGGATCGTGGGTTTCGCCCAGCCACGGGCGTTGTTTGAGGCGCATGGCGATTTCGGTTTGAGAGATCGGCCCTCCACGGCAGCCAGTGACCGGTTTGTCGAGTACTTTGCGAGCGACCTGTTCGGCATCGTTGTGGGTCATACCAACCTGAATCAGGCCGCGTTGGAGCTCTGCACACAGTGTTTCGGAAGGCTCACCCTGCTGGTGCTGGAGCAGGTTATCAGCGGTCTGTAGGTGTTGCCGATAGGCTTCACTGCTTTGACCATGCCGCAAGATGGCCAGGGTGAGAACATCTGTCCAGGTTTGCTCAAGTAAGGTCCGGGGCAGGTTGGCGATACGCGTGTTGGCCAAGCGTTCCTGGATAGCCTGGCTGGCCTGGGTTCTTGCCCTGACCAGGCGATCTTTGCCCTGAGCGGCTTCAACATACCGCTTCTCGGCGGTTTTCGCCCTACGTGCCAGTATCTGCAGGTAGCGCTGCAGATCGTCGAACAACTTCGTGAACAGGTTGATATCGCCATTAAAGTCGTGCAGTAGCTGATCAGTAATATGGGACATCTTCTGCGCCAGAGATGGGTCGATTGCACCATCGGTGCTGTCCATCCAATAGGCCGTTGTTTCGGTTGCAGCATTTAGGAACCGGCGGGCTGGATGATCTCTTTTTGAAAAGAAATCACTATCGAGTAGGGCGACACGCAACAAGGGGATCTGGAGTTTAGAGAGCAATGAGCGAGTCACATCTCCTGTGTGCGTATCATTACCAAGGTAGTCGAACAGCATTGAGACCAGGTCGATGGTGTCGCGCTGTACCGGGGTGAGACGGGGTGCCTCGCCATGGTGGCTGAAGCTGCGCAGCTGGGCCAGTAAATCCTGACGCAGATGCCGCATGTCACGTAGTATGGGTTTTCCTTGCTGTCTAAGCGGTTGCACCGGCTTGCCCTGCAGGGCAGCCAGTGCCGCCTGTATCTGTCCGGGAGCGACCCAAAAGCTGCGCCCGATGGGTGCGTTGTCTCCGCCTAACCTATTCCGGCGTTGCCCCGATAATTCACACAGAGTGTTGAACCAGAGAGACGGATCGGACACCGGCTTCGAGGAGAGCGACGTCTCGGGTTCTATAGCGGGCGGGCGGGTGGTGTCAGGATTAACTTCTGACGCTTTGGCCACCGGTTTGAATACTCCGGGGCGGCGTTGGGTCCGGTACGCCAGCTGGTGTGGAAGTATGCCCAGGTGGATTAGGATCTGGTTGATTTTTTCATAAAAGGCGCGGCTGTCGCACAAGGCATATTTTTCAAACGTGCGGTATGCCATGACCCGATGCTTGGTGGGTAATTCCAGCGGAGCGAGGGCTTCTTGCAGACAGCGGGTGATGGCGTGAGGGCCGATAGGTATTTGTTGGGTTTCAAATGCCGGCACGTTTGCTAGAACCGCCATGCGGTGCGCTAGTTCGAACAACGGTTCGGCAGCCTGGACTTCGGCTCGGTTGGCGATGTCGCGCAGGGCAAGGTCCAGCTCCAGGGCCTGTTCGTGTATCAGTTCAAGGTGGCTGCTACGGTCTGCATGGGACACTGAAGTCAGTGAGGAAGCATGGT
>CAJXGK010000245.1 GCA_913053815.1 uncultured Rhodanobacteraceae bacterium | reverse complement strand
GTTTGGCGCAGGTGGTCAAAGCTGCCAGGGAACTGAGATCCTGTACCCCCGGGGCTCGGGTCTTCAGCTTGGTAATCATACTGCTCCACCAAATCGGCTTCAGGGGCCGATGCATGCGGGCATTGAAAAAGATCAGCGCCTGCTGAGGAAGAATTGAGCTTTGCGGCAGTTTCATGGCCCGCTCCAACGGGGCATAAACCCGCTTAGTATTGGGTGATTTGGGGTTGTAGTTGGAGAGGATGATATAGGTGCGTCCCAGGTTGTACTGGGCGCGGGGGGAGTGCGGGGCTCGGTAGGCCAGGTCGATGGCCAGCCGCAGCGGACTACCCCAGGCCCAGGCCGTCATCAGGGTCATGCTGCCCCATAGGGCCAACAGGGCGGCCAGCAGCGTGCCCCGGGCCAGTGGCATGGCAGCTCGGCGTGAAGTCAGTAGCGGCACCAGTACCAGCAACACCCCGAAACTGGCGAAGTAGCTGCGCTGTTCGAAGGCCAGCTCCAGCGGCAGGATGGTGCCGGTCATCAGTTGTCCGGCGAAGAACAGCAAGATGCCCAGGGCGATCAGTGGCACCCGCCGGCGCAGGCTGATCGCTGCGGCGATCATGGCCGCTATGGTGAGGATCGAGGCCAGGGTCGTCCACGGACTCAGCAGCCCGGTCGAGACACGGATGTCATCGTGGTAGAAGCTCAGGGCATGCGGTGAGGGCAGCACGATCCAGTACAGATAGTCGAGCACCACGCGGGACTCGGTCAGTAAGCGCTGGCCCAGGGTGAAATCGCGGGTTGCCCAGGTGGTGGGGTTGAGGATGCCGGGCAATAACCAGGCTAGGCCGATAACCATCGGCAGTACCAGGACCACCGCGAACAGCAGCAGAATCGAGCGGTCCAACCGGTCTTCACGATTCTTGCCATGAAACAGTACCCACTCGATCAACAGGGCATAAAATGGGGTTAGGGCCGCGGTTTCCTTGGCGGTAAAACCGATCGCCGTGGCCAGGATCAGGCTCAGCCAGGCGGCCAAGCCACCGCCCCGACCGGCTTGCATGCGTTGCCGGGCACCGACATAGCCGATCAGTCCGGCCAGCACAAACAGATTGGCCATGCTGGCCATACGTTGCACCACGTACAGCACGGCGGTGAGGTTGATCGGCAGCAGCAGCCAGCCTCCGGCGATCAGGGCGGCGGTGAGCTTTTCTCGATGAGGGTCCGGGGCGTGGCGCCAGGCGATCCGCAATAATCGTCGGCTTAGCCAATACAGCAGCAGGCCATTACCGAGGTGGATGAGTACGTTGGTCAGCTTCATCCAGAACGGGTCCATACCGGTCAGTAGCCAGTTGGCGGTAAAGCTCAGCGAGGCCAGAGGCCGTTTGAACATGCTGGAAGGCGACGATAGCGCGGCGTTGATTAAGCTATGCACGGTGATGTGTTCGGGTCGCAAGGCCGAGTTATTGACGATGTTGGGATAATCATCGAAGGTGTAGCCGCCATACAGACCGGGCCAATAGACGGCCAGGGTCAGCAGGATAAAGAACGGCAACAGCAGTTGGCGCCACCGGTTGGGATTGCGAAACTCAAGGTCCACGGACGGGTTCCTGATGGGTTGCGGAGTGCGGAATGTTAGCTTGCAGTGTCGCACGCAGTCGGCTGAGTTCGCGAGGCCAGTAATCCTGGCGGCGCAGTACCCAGGCGTGAATCATGGGCATGCCCAGGCCTGGTTTGCTGGCTTGGGGCGATAGCGTTCGATAGCGATTCAATACTTCCAAGCCCATGGCCGGGTAGCCGGCCGAGCCCAGCAGGGCGGCACTATCAGCAGCAAAACCGGGGCGGATGTTATCGCTCAGGGCCTGCTCAAACTGGCCGGTAGCGGCGTGAGTCTGGCCTTGGGCCAAGTCGATGCGGCCGAGTACATAATGCAGATCCTGCATCCGCCCCGGCTGGGCCTGCAGAAATCGGTTGTCCAGCCCGGCTTGCAGCAGGCTGCGCAAAGCCTTGATTGTCAGCCCTGGACAGACCTGCCGCTGGGCGGCGTAGATGGCTCGGCCGAACCACGCGGGCAGCAGCGAGTTGGGGTTGCGGGTGGTGCGCAGCGCCGTGGCAGCTGCGCTTAGATCGGCCGCATTCACCCCACCGAGGGCGCAGCGGGCATTGAGCAGGTTGAAGGCCAGTTGGATCTGGCTGGGATCACGATGCAACAGGGGCAGAATTCGCTTTACGGCTTGTCGGGGATGACCGGCATTGATTTCGAATTGCACCGCATAGGCCTGCGCCCGCGGCGAGTCGGGGTTGATCCGAGCCCATTGCAGGGCCTGGGCGCTGCGGTTGCCCCACAGCGTGGCACGGGTGTGGGTTAACACCGCCAAGCTTAGCGGCAGTACCACTATCAGGCTGGTCTTGAGGGTTTTCAGGGTTCTGAGATCGAGCAACCACCAGGCCAGTGGCCAGAACATCAGCATCGCCGGGATGTAGTTACGGTGCTCGAACACCAGTTCCAACGGGATCGTGGTCGATTCCATCAGTTGTCCGGCAAAGTAGAAGGCGATGGCCAGCGCTACCATTGGCCGGCGTCGCCGTAGTGCCCAGCCGAGCCCTAGCAATGCCGAGATGGCCAGCAGCGCCGGCAGGGTCGTAGCCGGTTGCCATAGCGAGCGCGACCACCCATAGCCGTCGTAAAACAGGCCGGCCGAGTAGGGCCGTGGTAACCACAACAGGTCGAGGTAATGTAGAAGTACCCGGGGTTCGGTCAGCAAGCGCTGGCTTTCGTTCCAGGGTCGTACGCTGATGCCGTGAATTGCGCTGGAGATCCCGACCTGGACCAGGTATCCCAGCAGTAACACCGTCGGCAGCCCCACCAGAACGATCATCCAGGCGCGATAGACGCGCTGTGCGTGGGGCTCGGTCAGGGGCTGCAACCGAGCCAGCAGCAGCCATTCGATCAGTAGCGCATACAGGGGTAATAGCGCACCGTTGGCTTTAGACAGCACTGCCAGCAGAGTGCCGCCGCCCAGCCCCAGCAGCATCCAGACCACGCCACGGCCGGTCCGCCCGGCACGTAATTGTGTGCGTCCGTGCAACCAGGCCAGCAAACCCAGCAACACAAACATTCCGGCCAGCATGGCCTCGCGCTGCACGATATACAGCGTGGTCGAGACCAGTAGCGGGTGCAGCAGCCACAAGGCGCTACCCAGCAGCGCCGCCTGCAAGGCCCGCGGACCTTGGGGTTGCAGCGTTCGGCCCAGCCGCCACAGCAGGGCGACCAGCAGCAAGCCATTGATCCCGTGCAGAATCAGGTTGCTTAGTTTGAACGGAAAGGGGGGGGCCGGCCAGTTGCGGGCATCGAGCAGAAAACTCAGCAGCGCCAGCGGCCGGCCGCTGGGGTCGGCATGGCCGGAAGTGATATAACGCCAGAACACCGGCCAACTGTGGACCGGGCCGTAGGCCCCCAATGCCGGCAGGCTACCGAAATCATCAAATAAAAACGGCCCGTGCAGTCCCGGCCAGTAGGCCCAGAACAGCAGCAACAGCATGCTGACTAATGCGGCCAGCAGCCAGCGGTTGGCAGGGCTCAGGGAGGTTTTCATGGACGCTTAGCATGCCTGATCGAGGCATCGATGCGTAGCTTAGAGTCGCCAGTCAGGCATGATGAGGGAGGGAATATTGCCCGAAAGTATGGCCACTAAACCATGTGGGGATGGCATCAACGGGTGAATTTTTAGGATAAAAAAAGGGCCGCAGCAGGCGGCCCTTTTGCTTCGAGCGGTCAAAGGTAAATCAACGGCAGGATGAGGGTAAGTATTTCTTGGCGATGCCACCTGTCAGTACAGACTTAGTACATGTCCATGCAATCGAACCAG
>CAJXGK010000244.1 GCA_913053815.1 uncultured Rhodanobacteraceae bacterium | reverse complement strand
GGGGTAGCCCGCCACAGCGGCCTCGCCGGCACTGCCGCCTAGCCAGTGGCCGCCATCCACGGGGTCGACCACCCAGGCGGGTGCCGTGGTTGGGGCGACCAGGGCATCGAGGTGATATTGGTTCAGCGCCGCGTCGATCCCTTCAGGGCCAGCCAGACGCTGGGCTTCGGTGCGCGCCTTGATATACGCCGGATCGGTCAGTGGGCCGCGTTGTTCCGCTGCGATGAACAGCTGTTGGCCGAACCAGGGCATTTCCTGCTTGGCATGCTTGCGGTTGAAAACGATCAGTTCGGCAAGATTTTTTTCCTTCACTCCGGGGCGGGTAGCGAGGTAGGCATTGATGTCATGCTTGAATTCATAGGACAAGGCGATGTTTTCATCCTTGTCGAAGGCATGCAGATGTGGAATCACCACCGGATCGATGATGATGGCCCCGGCGGCACGCATGGCGGCAATGGCTTGGTCGAACAGTTTGTCGGTACCCGCCTGATAGCCGCTGAGTGCTCGCACCACCCCAATACGCTGGCCCTTTAGTCCGTTGGGTAGCAGGAAACGAGTGTAGTCGGTGGCGTGCCGGTCGGCATGGATCGTGGCCGGGTCCCGTGGATCACTGCCGGCCATGGCAGTGAGCAGTATGGCGGCATCGCGCACGTCTCGGGCCATGGGGCCAGCGGTGTCCTGGGCATGACTGACGGGGATGACACCAGTGCGGCTGACCAGTCCAACGCTGGGCTTGATACCCACCACACCGTTCATCGAGGATGGGCACATGATCGAGCCGTCGGTTTCGGTGCCGATCGCTACCGGCACATAGCCCACTGATACCGACACCGCCGAACCCGAACTGGAGCCGCAGGCGGTACGGTCGAGCACATACGGATTGCGGGTAAGTCCACCCCGCCCACTCCAGCCGGCGATGGAATGGTTGCCGCGATAATTGGCCCATTCGCTGAGATTGGCTTTGCCCAGGATGACCATACCTGCGGCACGCAGTTTGGCTACAAAACTGGCATCACGCGGAGCGGGTGCTCCCATCAGGGCCAGAGAACCGGCGGTGGTGAGCATGCGGTCACCCGTATCAATATTGTCCTTAAGCAGAATGGGGATACCCCATAGGAGGCCATGGGCTTTACCTTGGGCTCGCTCGCGGTCGAGTTGGCGGGCAATGGTCAGCGCATCAGGGTTCAGTTCGATGACCGCATGCAGATCCGGTCCGTGTGGGTCCAGCGCGTGGATACGGCGAATTGCGGCTTTGACCAGTTGCACAGATGTCAGCTTACCGTCCTGCATGGCTTGGTGGAGTTGGGTGATGCTCGCATAGGCGTAGGGGGCCTGGTAGCGATCCGTTTTCCTGGGAGAGGTTCCGGCAGCGGGGCTTGCGGCCGTGGCTGTTAAACCGACTAGGGTGAGTAACAGGAGCAAAGGCAATCGACGCATGGATAGTTCTCTTGGCAACGTAGACACGGTTTTTCAAGCCTTACAGGTACCCATCCATTGGTAAGCTTGAGAAGGTACAAAATCTGTACTCGAACCCACCTACAACAAACCAACAGTCTGTTGGAGAAGTGATTAGGGTAGGAAGAAATCGACTTGAGGGTACCTCAAAAACCTGATGTACGGCCCCATTGCCGTGCTGCGCTCTCGTTTCCCCCCCGCTTTTTACCTGACATAGCACGGAGATGCATTCCGGGGAAGCTTAGACTCGAACCTTTTCCTACGGTTTTTCGAGTTGTACTGGTTTTTATATCTATACGAAATGGATGCCATTCAAATATTTAGCCGGCGCGGCGCTGGGCGAAGCGCTGGTCGAGCTTGTCGAGGTTCTGCAGCGATAGCAGATGGGCGTAGATCAGACCCATGGCACCGTTGGCAAGCAGACTTTGCGCCGTATCAGCCGACAGTTTCTTGAGCTTTTCTTCATCGATGGTCCACATGCCCTGGATAACTCGGGGTGCCGATCCGTCTTGAGGCGTGGATTGCAGGTTTTTTGCTTCCAGCAAGCCATGCTGGTTCAGTTCGTTGACGAAAGTCTGGGTGGCGGCTACAAAACCCTGGTATTCCTTGAGAAAATCTACCACCCGCTTGAGTGCTTCGGTTTCCTTGCCTTCTTCATCAAAAAGTGCCTCGCCTTGCTCGGTATTCAGACCTGCGTAGCCTTCATCGATAAAGATCTGGAAACGTTCGCCATCTTCAGCCAGCACAAATGGATAGCGGCGCACGAAAGCCGGGATGTAGCCATCGCTCCAGTTGCCTTCCGCATCAACGAACAAGTTCTCACCGGATTGCAAACCAACCAGTGCCGAGGGTAAAACGCTTTCGGCTTTTTCGCCCACAAAGACAATGGGGTAATCTCTGGCGATGCGGCCCATTTCGGCGATGACTACGGGTATCGCGTTCAACTCGCGCGCATGGGCCATGGACTGGCTGGCACGCAGTCGAAATGTGGCATGTTTTTCGCGGTTGAGGGGTACCGGGCGGTCATAGATAAGCAGGGTTTTCACCGAGGTAGGCCTAGTCGAAGAAGCGCAACGAGGCGCTGATTGTAGCGGTAATGGGTAAATTTCGTGCGTGTGTCGGTGCGGTGCGGGTACACTTCTGCCTTGGTTGCGGCTAGCCGCTTGTTGCAAACCCCTTACGAGTATTGCCCATGACGCTTGTTCCTGTATTACTTTCAGGTGGGTCCGGTACCCGGCTGTGGCCGTTGTCACGGGAGGCGTATCCCAAGCAGTTCCTGGCTCTGGCCGGGGAGGATAGTCTGTTGCAGTCAACCTGGCGACGGGTGGCACCGTTGGCGGGCGCCGCCGCCGTGGTGGTCGCCAATGAAAATCATCGTTTCATAACCGCAGAACAGTTGCACAAGGTGGGCTGTAAGCCGGCCCCGATGTTGCTGGAGCCGGTGGGCCGCAATACGGCGCCGGCAATCGCTGTGGCGGCCATGGCCACATTGGAGCAGGTCGAGGATGCTGTGTTGCTGGTGTTGCCGACCGATCATATCGTACGCGATGAGCCGGCCTTTCTCGATGCTGTACGGGTGGCGCTACCGGCAGCGGAAGCCGGTCAGCTGGTGACCTTTGGTATTGTGCCCCGTGGACCGGAGACCGGCTACGGCTATATTCAAGCAGAGGCCGGCGAGGGGGTGCGTGGGGTACGCCGCTTCATCGAAAAACCGGATCGTATTCGGGCCGAAGCTTGGCTTGCCGAGGGGGGGTACTACTGGAACAGCGGCATGTTTCTGTTCACTGCACGGCGTTATCTGCAAGAGCTGGAGCGGTGGCGTCCGGAGATTCTGGAATGCTGTCGCAACGCTTATAAACAGGCTCGCCGTGATCCGGATTTCACCCGTCTCGATAGTGAGGCCTTTACAACTTGTATGGCCGATTCGATTGACTATGCGGTCATGGAAAAAACCGCGGATGCGGCGGTATTGCCGGTGGATATCGGCTGGAGCGATGTGGGTTCATGGGCGGCGTTGGGGGAAATACAGCAACAGGATGCCGATGCCGGCGGCAATGTGCAGCACGGCGATGTGCTGGCTATGGATTGCCATAACACTTATGCCTGGGGTGAGCGGCGCTTGCTGGCGCTGATTGGTCTGGAAGACGTGGTGGTGGTGGACTCCGATGATGCCTTGTTGGTGGCCCATAAGGACCGGGTACAGGACGTCAAGGCCATTGTGCAGCGGCTACGTGAAGAGGGCCGCAGCGAGGCGACCTGGCACCGCAAGGTATCTCGGCCTTGGGGAGCCTACGATTGTATCGATCAGGCAGAACGCTTTCAGGTCAAGCGCATCACGGTCAAGCCGGGTGCCGCCCTGTCTTTGCAGATGCATCATCATCGTGCGGAACACTGGA
>CAJXGK010000243.1 GCA_913053815.1 uncultured Rhodanobacteraceae bacterium | reverse complement strand
CAATAAAAGAACCGAATACCCCGGCAGCACCGCCCATGTCGTATTTCATTTCCTCGATGCCGCCATGAATCTTGAGATTCAGCCCCCCCGCATCAAAGGTGACCCCTTTGCCGACCAAGGCATAGGGCTTAGCCTCGCCAGCCCCTTGCCATTGCAGCACGATCAGTTTCGGGGGGGTGGCAGAACCTTGGGCGACAGCAAGTAATGCGCCCATACCGAGCTTTTCCATATCGGCGCGTTCCAGAACTTCCAGACTGACCCCGGCATGGGAATCAGCGAAACTCTGGGCCCGCTCAGCGAGATACTGTGGATTACACAGATTGGGTGGTAAGTCAGCCAGTTCACGGGCCACGGCTTCCCCGCTGGCGATGGCGCTGGCCTGCACCCGCCCCGGTTCCGCCTCGCTGCTTGCTGAGATACTCAGGCTTTCCAGATGAACCTTGCTGTCGTCAGCTTGGACGGTAGCGGTATAACGGTAGGCCTGATGAGCAATGGCCAGTGCTAGAGTACGTACTTTCCAGGCACTATCTTTACCTTGTACGTCGATTTCGGCAAGATGGCTGCTGGCATTACGCACCGGCAATCCGGCGAGCGCTTTACCGGCGGTGAGGCAGGCGTGATGAAAGGCTTTCGGCGTGAGTGGGCCGGTTTTGCCAAGGCCGATTAAAATCACCCGCGGTGCCTGGATACCCTGCAAGCTGTGCAAGAGCAGGTGGCTGTCGGGCTTGCCATCCACATCGCCACTTTTGAAAAGGCGCGTGATCAGGCCGGAACTGGCTTGATCGATTTGCTTGGCCGCCGGGCTGAGGGTGCCTTGTTCAAATACGCCTACCATGAGGCACTGGGTATCGGTCGTGACGGGATGGTTATAACCAAGACTAAATTGAATGGCCATGAAAAACTCCGGAATGAAGGCTTGTGAGGAATGGCAGGCTAGACTTAGCAGCCGGGCCGCGGGAAACGCGGTGGATCATCAATGATAAATGCTAAGAATCCTTGACCGCTACCTAATACGCGAGTTGGCCTTTGGCCTCATCGCCAGCGCCGCACTGCTGCTGGTCGTTACCTTGGGCGGAACCTTGTCCGATGTGCTATCCAAAGTCGCTGCGGGGCGCTATCCCGCCAGTGTGATGTTCCCGGTTGTGGGACTGCGTATTCTCGATGCCCTGTCGACGCTGTTGCCGCTGGCATTGTTTCTGGGCGTGCTGTTGGGTCTTGCCAGATTGTACCGGGACAGTGAGATGCACGTATTAGCTTCTTCGGGTATGGGTCCGAGGGACTTGCTACGGCCAGCATTATTACTCGGCCTGCCCATGACGGTGTTGGTCGGGATCATTTCCCTGTGGCTGGGACCGTGGGCGGCGCATACCTCGCAGACCATGGTGAGTCGGGCCAATCGCTCGGTCATCGCAGCAGGGCTTGAAGTGGGGCGGTTTACTGAGTTGCCAGGTGGTGGAGGGATGATGTTTGTCGCCGGTATGAATGTCCGTGGTACCCATTTGAGAGGAATTTTTGTGGCGGCCGACCGCACCGACGCCCAAGGGCTTCCGGAAGTAGACTTAATCACTGCCGCCAACGGTGACATGCACCTCGATCCGCAAAGTGGCGCACGGTATCTGGTGCTTCATGATGGGCATCGTTATGTGGGGGTACTGGGTCAGTCCAATTGGAAGTTGCTGGATTTTCGCAGTAACGATATATCACTGGCCCAAGTCAATGCCGGCACTGGAGGTTCCCATATCACCGTACACGAACGCAGTACCCTGGCCCTCTTGAGTCATCCTGACCCCAAGTCCCGGGCTGAAATGGCTTGGCGGCTCACGGCGCCGGTGAGTACTTTGGTGCTGTTGCTGCTGGCCCTGCCTTTATCCCGGCAGGGACCGCGTGAGTCATTTTACGGACGGTTACTGATTGCGGTGCTGGCCTATCTGATCTACGCCAATCTACTTAGCGTGGGACGGGCGGAAATTCTGGCGGGTCATATCTCCGGAGCGGTGCTGATGTGGGGCGTACAGATCCTTACCATAGGGCTAGCGCTAGGGCTGTTTCGGTGGCAGTACCGAACTCGAAAATTGCAGGGGAGCAGTACATGATCGGGTCGGCTCGAAGCCTGGTCTGGCCGCGCTTACGTCGAGCTGATGTCTTGATCATCAGGGCGGTGTTGTTAGCGGTGTTGATGGTTTGGATACTGCTCGTCGGTTTCGATGCCTTTCTACAGTTTGCCCGGCAACTAAGCTACCTCGGTCGTAACGGTTATACCTTGGGCGAAGCGGCTTACTACATCCTCTTGAGTATCCCCCGGCGCTTCATCGAGATGTTCGGGCATGCGGCACTGATCGGTACCCTGCTGGGGTTGGGTGGGCTGGCCGCGAGCAATGAGTTGACCGCGTTGCGAGCCGCAGGCATGTCGCGCTTGCGTATCGGTGCGGCGGCCTTAGGCTTGATTGCAGTACTCAGCGGCTTGGTGATGCTAGATGCGGAATATGTGATGCCCCCTGCCGAGGTACGTGCCCAGGACATCCAATTAGCTCTTCGTGCGCATCACCTGGCGGCCCTTTCAAGCACAGGGTTATGGGCACGGGATGGCCAATATGTGGTCAATGTGCGCAGCATCTTGAATACCCAAGGAGGGCAGGAGAGCGGGGTACGGTTGCGCGATGTGAGGGTTTACGGATTCGATCCTCAAGGACGGTTACTGTCGGTATTTCGAGCCCAAAGTGCGGTATACCAAAATACTCACTGGCAGCTCGATCATGTGCAGATCACGCGTTTCGACAAGCTCGGTGCCCATACCCGGTACGTGGCGGTTTTGCCGTGGCAAACCCTTCTCAGTCCACGCTTGCTTGAATTGTCGGTGCTGGATCCCAACGCCCAGTCACTTGGGGATTTGTTGCGCAACATCCATTACTTACGTAGCAATGGGCAAAATGCGCGTATCTACAGCGATGCGTTGTGGCGGCGGTTGTTGTATCCGCTCAACGTCTTGCTGTTGGTACTGTGCACTTTGCCGCTGGTATTTGGGGCCATGCGTTCGGGCGGCTTTGGCAAGCGTCTACTGATTGGTTTGCTGATTGCAATCGGCTGGTTCTTCCTGCAACGGGCGATGGTCAATCTTGCCGCCGTATACGGGGTGCCAGCCTGGCTCGCCAACACCTTACCGTTATTGCTTTTGGCAGCAGCGGCCGTTTGGTTGTTCCGGCGCAGGGTTGGAAGTGGCTGAGTTTACGGGGTCGGCAGCCATTGGCCAGGCCAACTCAATGAGTGCGCAGATCCGCTGGCAGTACCGGGCCGATGGCTTTCAGTATGTCATCCACAACCCCCAAGGCTCCAGCGACCAGATGACCGCTGGGAGGCAAGCCGGTGCCGCCCATAAAATCACAATAGTGCCCCCCCGCTTCACGCATCAGCAGACACCCTGCCGCGATATCCCAGGGTTTGAGTCCGATTTCGAAAAAGCCATCGAAGCGACCGCTGGCGGTATAAGCCAGATCCAGAGCGGCTGAGCCGGTACGGCGCAAATCTTCCGCTCGGGCCAGCAGCACCCGAACCATTTCGAGCTGGGTAGGTAGATGGGCACGTTCTCGGTAGGGAAATCCGGTAGCCAGTAGGGCCCCATCGAGATGTTCCCGGACGCTGCAGCGAATGCGACGATCGTTCAACAGCGCCCCATCACCCTTGCTTGCGGTAAACAGATCACCACGAAATGGATCGTAGATGACCGCATGCAAGGGTTCTTCGTTTTCGACCATGGCAATGGAAACCGCACAATGCGGAATACCGCGTAAATAATTATGGGTGCCGTCCAACGGATCGATGACCCAGGTATAACGACCTTTGGCAACAGCTCCTGATTCCT
>CAJXGK010000242.1 GCA_913053815.1 uncultured Rhodanobacteraceae bacterium | reverse complement strand
ATGATGGTTACGTGGTGCGGCTTGCTGCCGCACCAGGATGGTGCCCGTACCGCTCCCTGCTGGCCACCGGGGCGGTTCTATTCGAGCGCGGTGATTTCAAGGTCAAGGCAGGGGAGTTCGACGAGAAGACGCGCTGGCTGTTGGGAGAAAGATCAGCACAACAATTTGCGGAGATCCCAACATCTGATGCGGTACTGCCGGTGCGGCGCGCCTTTCCCGACAGCGGGTATCATATTCTGGGAGGAGACTTCGAAACGTCGAGCGAAGTGCGGTTGCTGGTCGATTCGGGTCCGTTGGGTTATCGTGCCATCGCGGCGCACGGCCATGCGGATGCGCTGGCAGTCCTGCTGTCGGTCGGTGGGCGGGAGTTTCTGATCGATCCGGGAACCTATGTATATCACACGGAGCGGGAGTGGCGGGATTATTTCCGTAGTACGGCGGCGCACAATACGCTGCGTGTTGACGGTCTGGATCAATCGCAGATCGGTGGGAGCTTCCTGTGGTCGCGGCATGCGCAGGCCTGCTGTGAAGTGTGGGAGCCGGGTGCGGAGGCCGATCGCTTCGTCGGCTCGCACGATGGCTACCGGGCTTTGCCAGACCCTGTGGTGCATCGTCGCGAGATTCTCTGGTCCCGTCCGGATCGGGCTATTGCCATCACGGATCGGATCGATTGCCGGGAAACTCATATAGTGGAACAATTCTGGCATTTCTCCGAGCATTGCCAGTTGATCGTTGAAGGATCGGCCGTCATTGCCGAGAATCAGGGTGTGCGCATCCGCTTGGCCCCGGTGGAAGCGCCGGTAGAAATGTTGGTGAAACAAGGCGATCAGGCCGGGCATCTGGGCTGGGTTTCGCGACGTTTCGCCGTGAAGGAGCCTACTAACACACTGGTATGGCGATCGCGCATTACTGGCGCAACGATACTGGAGACCCACATTACATGTTTCGTTTGAGCATTATTACCGCCCGTGCAGCAGGGTACGCAGGTGGCACATGACATGGCGGACACAGGCAAGCCGCGACGGGTGCTCATCATCGTGGAAAATTTGCCCGTGCCGTTCGATCGGCGCGTCTGGCAGGAGGCCACCACGCTGCAGCAGGCGGGTTACGAGGTGTCCGTAATATGTCCCACAGGAAAGGGCTACGATCGGCGCACCGAAGTGATTGACGGCATCCATATTTTTCGCCATGGTCTGCCGCTGGAAGCGGAAGGTGCCCTGGGGTATTTGTTGGAGTACTCTACGGCGCTGTTCTGGGAATTGGTGTTGGCGTGCAAGGTGTTGTTGGGTCGCGGCTTCGATGTGATCCATGCGTGTAATCCACCGGATATGATCTTTTTTGTTGGTGGGTTGTTTAAATTGTTTGGCAAGAGGTTCGTGTTCGACCACCATGACATCAACCCGGAGTTGTACCAGGCTAAATTTGGACGCGAGGATTTCTTTTACCGGCTGATGCTGAGATTGGAGCGGTGGACCTTCCGTACCGCCGATATCTCCATCGCCACCAACGAGTCGTACCGGCGCATCGCGGTGGAGCGTGGCGGCATGGATCCCAACCGAGTGTTCGTGGTGCGCAGCGGTCCGGACCTGCGGCGGCTGAAGGTTCTGCCGGCGGTGGAGCGGCACAAGCACGGCCGGAAATATCTGGTCGGCTACGTGGGTGTGATGGGTAAGCAGGAGGGCATTGATCTGCTGCTGCGCGCGGTACGCCATATCGTCGTGGACCTGGAGCGCAACGATGTGCATTTCGGCCTGGTGGGTGGTGGTACCGAACTGGAGAGTCTGAAGGTCTGTGCACAAACGCTTGGGGTGCAGGATTTCGTGACGTTTACCGGTCGCGTGCCCGATCAGGAGATGCTTGAAGTCCTCAACACCGCGGAGGTTTGCGTCAATCCCGACATCGCCAACGAGATGAACGATAAATCCACCATGAACAAGATCATGGAGTACATGGCGCTGGGGAAGCCGATCGTGCAGTTCGATCTCACCGAGGGGCGGTTCTCGGCGCAGGGCGCGTCGCTGTATGCGCGCCGCAACGATGAGCGTGATTTCGCTGAGAAAATCCTCACGCTGCTGGACGATGAGGGATTGCGCGCAGGCATGGGGCGCGCTGGACGCATGCGGGTGGAGACAGAACTGGAGTGGCAATACGAGGCGAAGAAGCTGTTGCACGCCTATGATGTGTTGTTCGGAAGTGCGGGCTAGGGCTGTATTGGTTGGCAGCCGGTAGGCTGCCCTACATTGAGAGAGGTATGCATGAAAATCAGTATTTTCGGGTTAGGCTACGTGGGCGCGGTTTCGGCCGGATGTCTGGCAAAAGAAGGCCATGAGGTTATCGGCGTCGATCCCAGTGTTGTCAAGGTTGAGTTGATCAATCAGGGCAAGACGCCGATCATAGAGAAGGACATCGGCGAGATTATCGAACAAGCGGTTCAGCAGGGACTGCTGCGCGCTACTACCGATGTGCACCAGGCGGTCAACGATTCGCAGCTGTCTTTCATCTGCGTCGGTACGCCCAGCCAGCTCAATGGCAGTCTGGATCTAAAGTATGTCCGCCGCGTGTGCGAAGAGATCGGCGAGGCGATCAAGGAAAAAGACGAATTCCACGTAGTGGTGGCGCGCAGTACCATGTTGCCAGGGAGCATGGGTAATATCGTGATCCCGACCCTCGAAGCCTCCTCCGGGAAGCGCGCGGGCGTCGGCTTCGGGGTGTGTAACAATCCGGAATTTTTGCGCGAGAGCACCGCAGTATACGACTTCTATCATCCGCCCAAGACTGTCATTGGCGAAACCGACGAACGCAGCGGTGACTTGATGGCGAGTATCTACCAGAAGATGGACGCTCCGCTGATCCGCACCAATGTGGAAACCGCGGAAATGGTCAAGTACACCGACAACGTCTGGCACGCCCTGAAGGTTGGCTTTGCCAATGAAATCGGCAACGTGTGCAAGGCGGTGGGCATCGACGGTCATCGCGTCATGGAGATCTTCTGCCAGGACACCAAGCTCAACCTGTCACCGTATTATCTCAAGCCGGGCTTTGCCTTCGGCGGATCGTGTTTGCCCAAGGACGTCCGGGCGCTGACCTACAAGGCGCGCACGCTGGATGTCGAGGTGCCCATTCTGAATGCAATTCTGCCCAGCAACGAACGCCAGGTGGAACGCGGCCTGCAAATGATCATGGATAAGGGGCATAAGAAGGTCGGAGTGCTCGGTTTCAGTTTCAAGGCGGGTACCGACGATCTGCGTGAGAGCCCGATTGTCGAACTGGTCGAGCGGCTGTTGGGCAAAGGTTATGACGTGCGCCTGTATGACCGTAATGTCAATCTTGCCAAGCTGGTGGGTGCAAACCGCGACTATATCCTGAACCAGATTCCGCATATCTCCCAGTACATGATGGCCGGCATGGACGAGGTTCTCGAGCAGATCATCAAGGGCACATACGATCTCACCGCCGCCGTCGAGGCGAACAAGCTGGCGATGGCCGCCGGGATGATCTTGCTGATCAGCTATCTGGCAGTTTTTTTCGCCGAAGTCCTGGCCCCTTACAAACTGGACGACCGCAGTTCGAAATACATTTTTGCGCCGCCGCAGACCCTGCATTTGTTCGATGACGGGAAGTTTGTCGGGCCTTTCGTCTATGGCTATAATTTCAAGTTGAACATGGACACCCTGGAGCGGGAGTACACAGATGACCGCAAGGCGGTCATGCCGTTGCGGTTTTTCTGTTCCGGATCGCCCTACCGGTTCTGGGGCCTGTTTGAAGCGAGCCTCCATTTCGTTTGTCCGTCGGTCGATGGCACTCTTTATTTGCTGGGCACCGACCGGCTGGGCCGCGACATGGCCTCCAGGCTGCTCTATGGCGG
>CAJXGK010000241.1 GCA_913053815.1 uncultured Rhodanobacteraceae bacterium | reverse complement strand
AGAACAAAGAAACAGGTTGCCCGCTTTGTCGGTAAAAACATCTATCGTATCACCCGTCCGGTAATTTTGGGCGAAGGTATCGCCAACAATAAAAAATGCATCAAATGCCTGGCCGCGACATGGGCTTGCGAAAAGGTGACGTCATTGGAGCTTATTCCATCTCCCACGACGTCAAGGAAGAATATAACAACATGGCGGTCTTCGGCTGGACGGTGCTTATGAGCGCCGCGTTCATCGCCATGCTGGCCTGTGCGCGCATCGGTGCGGTGCATTCGGTGGTCTTCGGAGGGTTCGCTGCGCACAATCTGGCATTGCGTATCGATGATGCTCAACCGAAGCTGCTGATCTGTGCCGACGCGGGGATGCGGGCCGGCAAGGTGCTCCCCTACAAGCCCCTGGTTGATGCCGCTTGTGATGAGGCCCGGTATGCGCCGCCCAAGGTGCTAATCGTACACCGTGGGCTGGATCAGGAACTCAACCTGAAGCCTAATCGCGATGTCGAATACGCCCCCTTACGTGCCCGACATCAAGGTGCTGAAGTGCCGGTGGCTTGGCTGGAATCGAACGAGCCCAGTTATATTCTCTACACCTCCGGTACTACCGGTAAGCCCAAGGGCGTGCAGCGTGATGTGGGGGGGCATGCCGTGGCCTTGGCACTTTCTATGCGCACGGTGTTCGATGTCGGCCCAGGGCAAACCATGTTTTCGACCTCCGATGTGGGCTGGGCCGTGGGGCATTCCTACAACGTATACGGTCCATTGCTGGTCGGCGCCACCTCCCTGCTATATGAGGGCTTGCCTATTCATCCAGATCCCGGCATCTGGTGGCAGCTATGCGAGCAGTATCAGGTGCGCACCATGTTTTCTTCCCCCACAGCAATCCGGGTTTTGAAAAAATACGCTACGGCATGGCTGAAAAAATATGATCTACCCGCTTTCCGCTGGCTATTTCTGGCCGGTGAGCCGCTCGATGAACCGACTTCGCACTGGATCAACGATGGCCTTGGCAAACCGGTTATCGATAACTATTGGCAGACTGAGACCGGTTGGCCGGTTCTAGCCCTATTACCGGGGATGGACCTGAAACCGGTTAAATTCGGCTCACCGGGTCTGCCCAATCTCGGCTACAAGCTGCGTGTCATCAACGACGCCAGCGGTATAGATGCTGAGCCGGGCGAGAAGGGTATTCTGACCATCGTTCCGCCCCTGCCACCGGGTTGCTTGACGACTATTTGGCACGATGATTCGCGTTTTCTGAGTAGCTATTTCGAGCATTTCAAAGATTTGCTCTATAACACGCTCGACTGGGCGGTACGTGATGAGGAGGGCTATACCTTCATCCTTGGTCGTACTGATGATGTGATCAACGTCGCCGGCCACCGCCTCGGCACACGTGAAATCGAGGAAGCGGCAGCATCTCATTCTGGCGTAGCCGAAGCGGCTGCAATCGGTGTGCAGGATGCCCTGAAGGGTCAGGTTCCGGTGTTGTTCGTAACCCTGAAACAGTCTCTTGATGAGGCCTCGTCCCGGCATGAGACCACCCAGCAGATTCAGCAAAAAGTGGTGGAAATGTTGGGTGCGATTGCCCGGCCGGCTCGTACCTATCTGGTGCACTCATTACCCAAGACCCGCTCAGGTAAACTTTTGCGGCGTCTTCTGACCGCGTTAGCAGAAAACGCGGACCCCGGCGATTTGTCAACCCTCGATGATCCCGCTGCCGTTGACGAGATCAGCAAGGCTCTGGCCCGTGGGCCGGATTGAGCTGTTGGGGGGATTGGCTCACCACTTGACTCCGGTACCATGGCTAGGTGTCTGCGTTAAATACGGTGGTTCCGGTTCGTATTGGTCTGTATTGGGCCCAACACAGATGTATTGAGGATTCTCAAAGTCGCATAGATTGGCCGTAGCCCACCGTAAGCGGGCCAGGCAGCTGTCCGTGCATTCACTATAATAGTGGTCTTTAGGAGAACGCGCATGAGTCGAACTGTATCAGCTAGCAGCCGGTTTCGTGCTGCCCTCGAAGCTGAAACCCCCCTACAGGTAGTGGGTGCGATCACCGCTTATGCCGGTCTGATGGCTCGACGCACCGGCTACCAGGCGCTGTACCTGTCCGGTGGTGGAGTCGCTGCCAACTCGCTCGGTGTTCCGGATCTCGGTATCAGTACCATGGAAGACGTGTTGACCGATGCACGACGTATTGTCGAGGCTACCCAGATGCCATTGTTGGTCGATATTGATACCGGTTGGGGTGGCGCTTTCAATATCGCCCGCACCATCCGCTCGTTCGAGCGGGTTGGAGTGGCGGCGGTACACATGGAAGACCAGGTAGGACAGAAGCGCTGCGGCCATCGACCCAATAAAGAACTCGTTCCGGTGACTGAGATGACCGATCGTGTCAAAGCGGCGGTCGATGCTCGCAGCGACACCCACTTCGTGATTATGGCGCGTACCGATGCGGCCGCTGCCGAAGGCCTGGATGCATCGATCGAGCGGGCTGGTGCCTATGTTGCAGCCGGTGCGGATATGATCTTCCCCGAGGCGATGAAAACCCTGGATGACTATCGCCGGTTCAAGGCGGCGGTCAAAGTGCCGATTCTGGCCAACCTGACCGAGTTTGGTTCCACACCTTTCTTTACTGTTGACGAATTACGTTCAGCCAATGTGGATATCGCGCTGTATTGCTGCGGCGCTTATCGGGCCATGAACCAGGCAGCCCTGAACTTTTACGAGACGGTGCGCCGTGATGGAACGCAGAAGGCTGTCGTAGCGACGATGCAGACGCGTGAGGAACTCTACGATTTTCTCAGCTACCACCGTTTCGAGCAGAAACTCGACGAGTTGTTTGCCGGTTCCGATGGAAAGACCGATCACTGATTTTTCATTCATCCCTGCCGAGGGGATCATCATGCACGAGGTTCAACTATGTCCGAAACGACTCAGAACGTTCTTCCCAAAGCTAAGAAATCCGTGGCTCTGTCTGGGGTCACTGCCGGTAATACGGCCATTTGTACAGTGGGCCGTAGCGGTAATGATCTGCATTACCGAGGCTATGAGATTCACGATCTCGCCACCGAGGCAAGCTTTGAGGAAGTCGCTTACCTGCTGATACACGGGGTACTGCCAACCTGGAGTGAGTTGAACGCCTATCGCGCTCGCTTGCAGCACATGCGTGGTTTGCCGGCACCGCTCAAGAGCACGTTGGAGCAACTACCGGCTTCAGCACATCCCATGGATGTGCTGCGAACCGGCTGCTCGGTGCTGGGTTCGGTGCTTCCAGAGAAGGACGATCACAACGCCGCCGGGGCTCGCGATATTGCTGATCGGCTAATGGCCGGTTTTAGCTCGATGTTGCTGTACTGGTATCACTTCAGTCACAACGGCCGGCGTATTGAAACCGAGACCGACGACGCATCGATTGCTGGGCATTTTCTGCACTTGCTGCATGGCACGCCGCCGAGTGAACTGCATGCCCAGTCGCTGGACAAGTCGCTGGTTCTCTATGCCGAGCACGAATTTAACGCCTCAACCTTCGCCGCCAGAGTGATTGCCGGCACTGGCTCGGATTTGTATTCAGCTATCACCGGAGGTATTGGGGCCTTGCGCGGACCCAAACACGGCGGCGCCAACGAGGTGGCGATGGAGATCATCGCCCGGTACCGCAGCGCTGATGAAGCCGAAACGGACATTCGCGAACGGGTTGGTCGCAAGGAAATCGTCATCGGTTTCGGCCATCCGGTCTATACCATCGGTGATCCGCGCAGTCCGATTATCAAGGAAATCAGCCATAAGCTGTGCCAAAAAGGAGGCAACATGCGTTTGTTCGAGATCTCCGAGCGCATTGAGCAGGTGATGCTGGAAGTCAAGAAG
>CAJXGK010000240.1 GCA_913053815.1 uncultured Rhodanobacteraceae bacterium | reverse complement strand
CGATCAATTCGCCTGCCATCTGTTGTGGATGGGCGAGAATCCGCTGTTGCCGGGTCGCCCTTATCTGTTGCGCCTGGGTACCCAGACCGCGCTGGCCCAGGTTACTGAAATCCGCCATCGTCTGGACTTTAATACCGGTCAACAACTGGCGGCCCGACACCTTGAACTCAATGAAGTCGGGGTCTGTCATCTCAGTCTGGATCGACCGATAGCTTTCGAACCCTATGCAAAAAGCCGGGTCCTGGGGGGGTTGGTACTGATTGATCGCGTCAGCAATGCCACGGTCGGTGCAGGTATGCTCGATTTTGCCCTGCGCCGTGCCGCCAATATCCACTGGCAGCACCTGGATGTGGATCAGTGCGCGCGGGCTACTCAGAAGGGACAGCGACCCCGCTGCATCTGGTTTACCGGTCTGTCCGGGGCGGGTAAATCCACTATTGCCAATGTACTCGAAAAGCGCCTGTTCGCTCTCGGCCATCACACCTATTTACTTGATGGTGACAATGTCCGGCACGGTCTCAACCGTGATCTTGGTTTTACGGCCGGAGATCGGGTGGAGAATATCCGTCGGGTGGCCGAAGTAGCGCGGCTAATGGTTGATGCCGGGCTGATCGTGTTGGTTTCCTTCATTTCGCCGTATCAGGCTGAACGCCGTATGGCGCGCGAACTATTTGCCGACGATGAATTTATTGAAGTGTTTGTCGATACGCCACTGAAAATCTGTGAGCAGCGTGATGTGAAAGGCTTATATGCCAAGGCACGTGCCGGAGATCTAGCCAACTTTACTGGCGTGAGTGCTCCCTACGAGCCCCCGCTCTCTCCGGAAATTCATCTGCATGCCGAACAGTCTGATCCTCCGGCGCTTGCCGAGAGCGTCGTACGTTGGATCGTTGCCGATTGAAGCCGGCTTAGTGAAAACTTCTGAGTGTGGATACGGCAATCCGTGCCGTGTTCCGCCCAATCCGGTTTCCGGCATGCGGTGTTAACCGCTGGGCAACGCCGCATGCCAGATAGTCGCTACACAATCAGAACTTGTAGACCATCATCACCCGGTTGTAGGTGAAGGAGCCGTTGTTGGGGTTGACACCCTTCCAGACGCCGGACGAGCTTTGGTTGGAGCGTTCCACGCGATCCCGGATAGACAGTCCCTTCAAGTACCCATCGAAATTATAGGTGATATCAAAATACAGGTCATGGCTGTTACCACGCTGTATGGTCGTGTAAGCCGCGTAGGCGGCCATCAAGCGTAGATGATTATTGAGAAAATGGTAGGTGAATTTAGCTTTCCAAGCGTGCCCTGGACCCATTTCAACCAATCCCCTGATCATTGAGGTGGTATACAGCGGGTCGGTGGCATAGGCGGCGGTATAGGGTGAAATGATGGCCCCATTGCCTACGGCGCCGGCTTCCTGGGAAATCTTGTCGTAGCCCAGTTGGAAACGGCCACCGGGTATGTTGATTCCCCCCTCCATACCCCAGGTATTGTTCTTGACCTGACTGCCGGGGGCTCCGTAGAGGCTGACATTGTTGGTTACGAACTGGTTGTTCGAACCGCTGGTCTCGTGAACCCACTGAGCACCAATAAAGGGGTTGATCCCGCTACCGGTTTTCATCGTGTAACTGCCGTCAACATAACTCATGCGGGCAAATTGCATGAAGTTGTAGTACCAACCGCGGATCTTCAAGCCGTTGGCAGCATAATTGGCGCCAAACGCCCAGGTGCCTTTGAAGGATGGCGCTGAGGCCGGTATCTGCCCTTCCATGCCACCGTACATGTTGTCCCCATTGAAGGTATGCGGATAGTACAAGTTGGTGGAAAAATAACCGCGGGATGTGCGGCTCTTAAACTCAAAGGTTCGGATGGCATACACATTCAAACCTTTCACGGGGGTGAGCTGCATTGACAGCGCATTGTACGTAGCCGGGGCCACGCGTGAGTCGCTCTTCCCCATCCAGGGGGTATTCAGGTACTGGTAGCCGGCTCGCACAGTAGCCATTTGATTGCGGTACTGCAGAAAAGCTTGGCCCATCGAACTGATGGAATTGCCGGGTCCCATCAGTGTGGTGTCAATGGCTGCAGGATTGCTGGATTGGGTACCGAAGGAATTGGCCGATAGAAACGTTCCCGTCAAGCTGAAGCCACCGCCGAAGGTACCGGTAGTGGCATCAAGCAGCATTGCGGTGGAAAAGGCATTTTGATCGGGGTTTTTGGCGCTGTAGATGCGGCTGAAATAGTAGCTGCGGAACTGCCCGTCGACATGGGCTTGGGTGAAAATATTGCTGAGAGAGTCGGCTTGGGCATGAAAGCTGATTAGTCCAAGTCCGGCCACGACAGCAATGCTTAAGACATGCTTGTACATGATTAGTCCCCCCCGGGGGTCTGGGTGTGAAAAAACGCGACACTACGCCGCACCGTTCTGCCTTAATGGCCATTCCCTGCCGCATCGGCATTCTTTAAAAAGAAGTTAAGACTAATTTAGAGCTAGTTGTTGCTATTAGCAACCCTTGCCATGCAAGTCCATGTTCAGGATGGAACATTCGGGTGGTGAAATCGCTGCCGAGGGCTCGCTGTCGCTCCTGCGTGGTAAGGACTATGCGGGGTGGCAACTGGGTAATTCCGATTCAAGCGGCTGGTCGCGCTCCCAGCATGACCAGCAGTTCCCTGGCCCCCTGTAGACGCTGTTCGGGGTGTTGCCAAGCCCCGCGTAGGTGTAGTTTTTCCGGTCCATCGAGGCGGTAGATCAAGGGTTGGGTCTGCACCAGACGTAGAATGTGTCGTGGATCGATATCTGGATTTTCGCGGAAATGCACGCGCCCACTCTCGGGGCCTAAGTCCAGTTTACGTATCCCCAGCGCGGTGGCATCCAGTTTCAGAGTGGAGATGGCAAACAGGTTTTTGAGTGGCTGGGGCAGCAGTCCGAAGCGATCAATGATCTCGACCTGCAACTCACGCAGGGCTTCGATATCGGCAGCACTGGCGATGCGTTTGTACAGGGTCAGCCGGGTATGGACGTCGGGTAGATAATCATCGGGAATCAGTGCGGCGACATGCAGTTCAATTTCAGCTTCATGAGGGGTATGGAGTTCGAAATCGATCATTTCTCCACTCTTTAGAGACTGCACGGCCCGTTCGAGGAGTTGCTTGTATAGAACAAACCCGATGGCTTCGATCTGCCCGGACTGTTTCTCACCCAACAACTCTCCGGCCCCACGAATTTCCAGATCGTGCGTGGCCAGAGTGAAGCCGGCACCGAGTTCTTCGAGTGCAGCAAGGGCCTTGAGGCGCTTGCTGGCGTCGGCGGTCATCGAGCGTTTGTCGGGGACAATCAGGTAAGCGTAAGCGCGATGATGGGAACGGCCGACGCGACCACGTAGCTGATGTAACTGGGCCAGGCCAAAGCGGTCAGCACGGTCGATAATGATGGTATTGGCGCTGGGGATATCGATACCGGATTCGATAATGGTCGTGCAAACCAGCACATTGAAACGCTGGTAGTGAAAATCGAGCATGGCGCGTTCGAGTTCTTTCTCAGGCATTTGTCCATGGGCGATGCGAATACGGGCGGCCGGCATCAGTTCGGCGAGTTCCCGTGCGGTCCGGTCTATGGTGTCCACTTGATTGTGCAGAAAATACACCTGGCCACCACGGGCCAATTCGCGTTGCAGGGCCTCACGAACCATCGCGGTTTCGTAAGGAACGATCATGGTTTTGATCGCCATGCGGTGCTCAGGTGGCGTGGCGATAATGCTCAAGTCACGCATGCCGGCCAGCGCCATGTTCAGAGTGCGCGGAATGGGTGTTGCGGTAAGCGTGAGCAGATCAACCTCGCCACGAAATTTTTTCAGGCGCTCCTTGTGGTGTACCC
>CAJXGK010000239.1 GCA_913053815.1 uncultured Rhodanobacteraceae bacterium | reverse complement strand
CAATCGTCGGCGTCAGCGAAGCGAATCACATCGGCAAACGCCTCCAACGTTTGCATCGAGCCGGTAAAACTTATTTGGCGCGGTGGTACACCATGGCTCTGGGCAGCCTGGGCCATCACGGTGCGAATCAAGTTGTAGGCCAGCAGGTAGACCCAGATCTCTTTCTCGGCCATCGCCGGGCTCTTGCAGCTGAGCATCTCCAGTCCCAATGTAGTCTTGATGTTACGCAGGTCCAACTCGACATGCCAGCGGCTTCGATAGAGAAGCTTCAAGGCGGATTTGGGCGCCTGCTTCGGGCACAGTAACGTCGTCACCAAGGTCTTGCCGCCGGCATGCAGTTCCCGGATTTTCAGTGTCTGGGGGGCCTGGTCATAGTCTGCCTGGGCCATCCAGCCGGGCTTGATTTTTGGTTTGCCGATCTCGATCAGATGATCGCGCTGACCCAAGCGTTGGCCCCGGCGAAAGTCAGTGCTGCGCCGCCGTGCCCCCTGTTGCTCGAACACCGCATCCACACCCCGTCGGCGCAAGTCACACAAGAGGAAATAGGTCGCGTAATAGGCATCCCCTAACAGGATCTCACCGGTTTGCAATGTGTCCAGTATCGACCTGAGCAGAGACTGTTCATCCCCTCCCTTGCCCCGGTACCGGCCGATGGCCGCATTGAGTACTGCACCACTTCCCCGGCACATGATGCCCACCATGCGGCACAGGGGAAAACCCAAACCGGGTTTCTGGCTCCGCGGCTGCGGATAAGCACCCTGATTGGCCGGGGTGTCGGGCATCGCTACGGTCGTACCATCTACCAGGCGCACCGCCCGCCCCCGCCAATGCCACGCCTCCGGCGCTTGCTCTGCCATCAACCGGCCCGAGCGACGAAGGAGAGCGGAGACCCTCTTTACCGCCAGCCGCTGTCGGGCTCGGCAGTAGGCTCCCGTATGCGTACTACAACTCGGTAGTCCTCCTGACAAGCGCTTGATCGCCGCCTCATTCACCGCCCGCTGGCAGGAGCGATCCGCACTCAACGCTTGCGCCAGAAACATCGACAACGTCTCGGTCGGCGGAAACAGCCTTTCCCGATGCTCGGGCAATGGCGTTTCCACCTGCCCCAGTAATTCGGGACCGGTGAGCAGATTGAAAAATCCGCAGGAATCGCTGTTCACTATACGACGATGAATGCCTCTTTGTTGCTGTGCACGCACACACTGGTTAAGATGCATAAAAGCTGGCTCCTCAGGTGATGGGTAATGGCTTTACAACTTCTACCTTAACCTGTGAGCCGGCTTTTTTATACTTTAATCAACAGCTTATCCTTAAGTAAGTGCCATTCGGTAGCGTCCCCTTTACCGCTTTACCGCCCTTTAATATGGTTTTATGTCGCCTTTGGCAGCACTACTCATATTGTTCAGGAGGAATATTTGTCATCTCGGTAAATACTTTTCTCATTTCTACGTCATTCAACAAATCATCTATCGATGGATAAAGGATATTTTCCTCCTTCTCGTTATGCAAACCCAAGATATCCAATAAATCGTTTTCCGGTCCATCTATCCCTTCTAATTCCCCCCCCAACAGTTTCGTATGTATTTCCTCAAGAAATTCTTTTATCTGCCGATGTTCCATTCGCATTACTTCCGTTGGCCCGCTTCCTCGCATACCCGTCTCTTTTTCAAAAATCGGAAAAAGAATTTCCTCTTCCCAAACAATATGTTTTTGAAGTCCGACCTTGAAATTATGGAACAACGACATGGCCTTGGCTACGTCATTGTCTTGCTGTTTCATAAATTCATCGAAAATAGAATCTAACTCAGCATGATTTGCACTCATGAATCCCAATATAGTTTCCACCAACATCTCCTTTCATCTGTAGCAGCCCGCCCTGGATTAGGGAATTAAGGGGACAGTATACTTAACTCGGGATTCGCTCAGGGAACGGCTCTTATGCCCCGTCTGTCTCGTGTAGTGCTCCCCGGCATTCCACACCACATCACCCAGCGCGGTAACCGCCGGCAGCAAACATTTTTCATTGAAGATGACTACCGCGCCTACCTGGAGCTGCTCGTGGGGGCCTGCCGGCACCATAACAGCGCGGTATGGGCCTGGTGCCTGATGCCTAATCATGTCCATTTGATCATGACGCCCACGACCGAGGACGGCCTGCGCGCAAGTCTTGCCGAAGCGCATCGGCGCTATACCCGCCGGATCAACTTTAGGGAAGGCTGGCGCGGGCACCTGTGGCAAGAGCGATTCCATTCATTCCCGATGGACGAGGCCTACCTGCTTGCGGCAGTACGGTATGTCGAACTCAACCCCGTCAGGGCCGGGTGGGTCGAACGCGCACAAGACTGGCCGTGGTCGAGCGCCCGTACCCGTCTCGGAGAACCCGGCGATGATCTGACTTGTCGCAAGGCGCTTGAGGGCCTGGTCGGGGACTGGCCGACGTTCTGGTCAGACGGACTCGGAACAGCAGATTCCTCAGATGACATTCGCCGCCACACCCGTACCGGTCGCCTGCTGGGCACCAAGGCGTTCATCCAAAACGCCGAGTGCATTACCGGGCGCACGCTAAGCCGGCAAAAGCCGGGGCCTCACCCCAAACCTCGTCGAGAGCGCGCGCAGGGGCATTCGCCGGCTCAGAGATAAGTATACTGTCCCCCTAATTCCGGATGGCAGCATGCTAAACTCACACGTTCCGCCATTTGAATACGAGGACGCTCGTTTTGGTTTATCCTCATATCGATCCCATCGCGCTTAAATTGGGTCCGTTCGCAATTCACTGGTACGGGTTGATGTACCTGGTAGGCATCTTCGGCGGTTGGTACCTGTTGGTGCGCCGCTGCCGCAAACCGCATGTCGATTGGGTGCCGAACCAGGTTGCCGACGGTTACGTCCTATTCTACAATCTACCTTATTACGCCGCGCACCCGCTACGTATTCTGTATGTGTGGGACGGCGGCATGTCCTTCCACGGCGGCTTGATCGGGGTCATGGTTGCCTCCGGGATTTACGCCTGGCGTTACCGGCGCCATTTTTTCGACATCATAGACTTTATCGCCCCCGTGGTACCGATCGGGTTGTTCACGGGACGCATCGGCAACTTCATCAATGGCGAGCTGTGGGGCAAGGTGGCCTATCTGCCCTGGTCCATGCGCCTGCCGTGCTGGGAACCGCGGTTCGCCTCGGATCGGTTCGATTGCCTGCCGGGATTCAACGGGCTCTCGCCACCCCATCAGCCCTCCCAGCTCTACGAGGCTTTCTTCGAGGGCATTGTGCTGTTTGTGATCCTGTGGTGGTTTTCTGCCAAGCCACGCCCGCGCATGGCCGTCGCGGGCGTGTTCTCCCTCGGCTACGGCGTGTTCCGTTTCGCGGTGGAATTTGTGCGTCTGCCCGACCCGCAACTCGGTTATCTTGCCTTCGGCTGGCTCACCATGGGGCAGGTGTTGTCGATACCGCTGATCCTGGGCGGCGTGGTGTTGCTGTGGCTGGCGTACCGCCGGGGTAAACCACCCGCTACGGCATGACGCCCTACCTTCAGCTCATGCGGCACGTGCTCGACACCGGGGTGGATCGGCCGGATCGGACCGGCATCGGCACCCGCGCCGTGTTTGGTCATCAGATGCGCTTCGATCTCGGTGCCGGTTTTCCGCTGGTCACAACCAAACGGCTGCACCTCAAGTCGATAGTTTGTGAACTGCTGTGGTTCCTGCGTGGCGATACCAACATCGGCTGGCTCAACGCGCAGGGGGTTTCGATCTGGAACGAATGGGCCGATGACAACGGTGATCTGGGGCCGGTGTACGGTCACCAGTGGCGTTCGTGGCCCACGCCCGATGGCGGGTATGTGGATCAACTCGCCGTGCTGGTCGAGGGGTTGCGTGACAATCCTTACTCT
>CAJXGK010000238.1 GCA_913053815.1 uncultured Rhodanobacteraceae bacterium | reverse complement strand
TGATTAGCCCGGCTATTAATCGTTGCACCAGTATTTGCATGTATTTTATTCCCTCTCCCCAGCCCTCTCCCGGAGGGAGAGGGGGTTATGCGGCGAATACTTATGCAACGATTAATAGCAACATTCTGGATCACCGCCCTAGCCTTACCATTCTGTGTGATGACCAGCGGTTTGCGTTGTTCCGCCAGTTCACGCACCACTTCGGCTGCGTGCGCACTGAGATAGCTGATGGGCTTTATCTGGGTTGAGTATTTCATTGTATTTCCTCACAGCGCTATGAATTGAATATAGACCCTATAAGTCTTGTTACACTTGCCAGAGCAACTGGTTTTCCCTTGCGGTTATAGCGCGGCTAAGGGTCAATCCATCGATCTGAACATCTGAGCCAAAGATTAGTAGACCGGGATGAACATACCTAACCCGTAATGGCAGGCAAATCCCAGCGCTAATGGACCGTTGAGCGGTTGAGCAAAATGCAAGCGCAGGAAACACCCTCGTGTATCCGGCTGTGTCAGGCTGCGTTTGTTACGAAAGCGGTGGAAGTGGATCGCACGACGTAATTTCCCATGGACAGTAATTTCCGATTGAAACTCAATTTGCTCCGGTTCAGGGAGGCCACGCAGGCGACATTCCTTGCGAACAAACGATTTAATCTGCTCGCGTTCAGATGGTTTCTTTTTTAAATACCAGGGCCGGAGGTATGGTGTAAGGGACCGCCAGATAACACTCTCCCCGGCATAATCACTATCCGTTCTAAAATCACCCGCGTTACCGAAGCCTTCCAGTACAACCCGCCATTCCTGGCCTTGTTTGCCACGAAACAGCTTAAAGCGGGCCAATACTTTCTGCGCCTGTACTGATAACCCATTGGGTGCATGCAACAGAATATGGTCAATACGCCCATCCGTATCTGCATCCTCTGGCAGGTAAAAGGTATGGCCATGACGGTTGCTCTGGCCTAGATCATGCCCGGACAATTCCGGCGGAATATTGTCCTCGCCACCTAACACGTATTTGGCCTTTCCCATGAGTCCCGCACGAAACCATTCTCCGATACGAATGGCATCTTCAATGCGCGGCAGGGGTTTGCCCACCAGCATGAAGCGGGCAGTGGTCACCAACCGAGTACGCGTTTTCGGTTTTGCCAACTTCGGCCGTAGGCAATCCAGGGGGCGCAGATAGTTAATGAATATCCCGGCGGGGGGCTGACTCCAGCCTGCTTTCTGTAATTCAGAAGTATCCAGACACAGCGCCTCGGTCAAACTCTCAGGCGTTGTATGTTGCAGTAATTTTTTCTTTTTTCCTTTCTGCCCGGAAATTTCATCATCAGCAAATTCCCGTCGCCAGCAGTGATAGGTTTGATGGGATTGAGGGGCAAGTACTCGCACTACTTCTCCCATGATTTCGCCGGTATCGGTATCCACCGCATTTTCTCCCGGTCGGCATTTGAATGTGTCGGGAAGGTCTCTATCCAGCAGACGGCGAGCCTCTACCCAGCTTTCTGCCCGGCCCAAATAACCCATCTTGTGCAATAACTCATCCAGTAACATGCCCAGCTCATTAGCCAACTCCAATTCTTGCCAGGCCATTACCAGTTCATCCTGTGGATTCACTCTGGCGAAGGCATCAAAGACGAGAGAAGTATTGCCCTTCCACTGCGGCATGTAGTGTCGTGTGTGTGTGTGCACTGCTGGCGGCAATTCGTAGACGGGCTGCGTTTCACTCAAAACATCAATCAATGTTTCCAGTTGCCCAAAGGAAAACCGTTGATGATCAGCCTTGTGATACCAGGTTGAAATCAGGGCGCGACAAACCCGCCAAGGTGCGGGAGGCCATTCGATATCCGCCTCATTGACGTGCCGCCCCCAAGGGTTGGCGTGATATCTCCCAGCAAGAAAACGGAACCCAATCGCCAGCATAATATTACTTCCTGTAAGTAACTTCAGTGATGACGGGATCGGCGAATACGCCTTCTTTGTTAGCAGCTGTTATCAACTCTGGCAACGCACTTTTCAGATCAGCCGCTTCTGGAATATCGAACCCGCCTGGACGAGTGACGGTAATCGTGTCTACATCCAGATCACAGGCCGTTCTCAGACGCAACCCACATTCGAGGAAGCGTCGAATCTTGAACAGGGAAAGCGCAACCAGCAATTCAGTGACCGTGTCGCTGAAACCGTAACCGCGCAACTGTGCGAGATCGATATTGAAGTATGCGGTAATTTTTGGTGAGACATATTCATCGCGGGCAAAAGGCACATTACCGAATCCCTTCGCCGTATCACCCGACGGGTTAACAGCGTCATTCTTTACACCACCACTTGCAGCCACTTTTACTTGTTCTGCTTCGATAAACGAAGACAGTGCCCGTGGCAGGCGCAAGCGTCCACCGGCAAGATCTTTTTTAGCCAAAAATACGCCATGCAGCAAGGCATTGGTATCCAGACTCAACAACGTCCTTGCCAGCTTTTTGATATCAACAATACCTTCATCCATATCTGCCAGTTCTTCTTTCAGTATGTTGAAGACTGTCTTGTCTTGTCCTTCAAGAATATAGGGTGAATTGATGCGATGAGACTCCAGCACAGAGCTTGTCAGGATATCCCCTTTATCATTTAATACTCGGATAAATGGTAAACCAGACAATGGCGCCTGCCACGTATCCTGAACATCATCCCAACAAACGACCTCAAGACGATTGGCCATGCTCTGCGCTGATTCCACCAGCAACATTTTTTCACCATCCGGCCCGTCGTATTCCGCCGCACCGATTTCCGGGAAACCAGTGGGTTGAAAACGCGTACCCTGCACAGGCTTGAGCCTGGCCTCAATCAGTAATCGCGGGCTATCCTTCAGCGCATCAAGATTCAGTGTCATGGTTATTTCTCCTTGGTTTGCCAATATTCAAAATTGGCTTGTTTGTTGTCTTGTTGGGAAATGGAGCGATGCAGATACCGAGCGACGCATCGGTGAGAGGAATCAGCAGAGCCGACGCTAACCGGGAACCGGTCAACCCGGCGCTGCCCGGTGATCCCGGCAGGGGCGATATGCCCGCGATACGAAGCCGTCGCTGAGCGAGCCTCACGGCATCATTGATCCGGCCTGCGGCAAGGCGTCGCACCAGACCGACCGGTACGGACAGACGTTCGTTTTCCGTCAACAGGCCGCAGCGTCGAAGTTGTCGGTCGGGCGTCATTACCAATTTAAGCAGGATGAATGCGGCGGGAATGGCGCAGGAATTTTCAACAGATTCCCATTCGATATGCCTGGGCGCTCTGCAATGAGCAAGCCCGGCTACCAACTGAGCAATACGGCTGTCATCTGTTTTTCCAGCAAGGAAAGTGGAAATTGACGTCAGATCCGCACCGGGCCAGCCACTCAGGGGTTTGTCGCTGAACCCCTCCTTTTGCATCAGCAATAGTCGTTTCTCCAACATGGCAGTTAGATTTTTTTCCAGTCCGCCGTGATTCCAGGTGCGGTAGTGATTTCGCGCCCCGTCCGGCAACCAGTCTGGGTATTTCTGGTTAGGATCAAGGGGTGAAATATGCACCCGCATGGGGAGTGGGTGTTTTTTGACACCCTGCAATCCGGCCAATGCGGCGGTAATACGGAATTCAATACTGTTATCCCTTGCCGCCGAGAACCAGCGTTCACTCAAAACCGGCACGGGGGGAACATTTTCCTGCATCACCAGGCTGGTACCTGCATAGCACTGAATTTCGCCGAGAAGGATCAGTGTTTTTTGTACGGTGTCATGCCTGCCACCGCTCTGCCGAGTCAGATCAAACAGGGCATTGTCCAGACGTTGCGCGAGGCCTTTGACCCGATTAGGCGTATTGTCCCCTCGCGCCCAGGCCTGAAACCGCCACAACCAATGATCCAGTTCACTAATTAAATCCTGCTGAGGCTCCCGT
>CAJXGK010000237.1 GCA_913053815.1 uncultured Rhodanobacteraceae bacterium | reverse complement strand
TGCCCATTCGCTCCTCGCTTATCTACTTGACAGGTTTTGTTGTTCACTCCGCGATGCCTTGCCCCCAGCCCACTTGGGCCGATTTTTAAAGATCCCTTTCGATCCTAGCGCCACCGATAAGTCAGCATGACGCTCAATGCCCCGGTTGCTGGCCCCAAAGTAATTTGTGCAAGGGCAACTGAAAACGTACCGGTAATCGGTCGATAAGGATCCAGTCTGCCAATTCCCGCCCTTGCAGACGGTCGTGAACGGGAGAAAACAGTACGTCGCAACGCTGCTCGAGCTGATACTCACGCAGCATACCGCAGGCCCACTCGTAATCATTGCGGTCGACGAGTACGAATTTGATCTGGTCATGAGACTGCAGAAAATCCAGATTTTGTAGATGATTACGGGCCATTTCTCCCGAACCCGGTGTCTTTAGGTCCATAATTTTACGAACCCGAGTATCGACCTCACTGATATCTAGAGCACCGGACGTCTCTAAGGAAACGCAGTATCCGCTATCACATAGCAATCCGAGCAGATTAATGCAGCGTTTTTGGGCCAGGGGCTCACCCCCAGTCACGCAGACATACCGCGCTCTATAAGTCGCCACCTGTTCAAGAATAGTCTCAAAATCCATCCAGCCGCCACCCACGAACGCATAAGTGGTGTCGCACCATAGGCAACGCAGCGGGCAACCAGTAAGACGGATAAAGGCCGTAGGCCAGCCCACTGCATCGGCTTCGCCTTGCAGGGAATGAAAGATCTCACTGATGCGCAGGCGCGAGGACCGCGTTAGCCTGTTCACCGCAACCCCCATTGTATCAATGGCCACTCTGTAACTGGATGGTGCGCAGCCGCCCCTGGGCTAGCCGGGCGATCTCGGTTCCTGGGTAGGCAGCAATGACTTGCTGGAATGTAGCCGCAGCATCCTTGAACCTTTGCAACTCAAACTGACAGTAACCAATTTTAAGTTCGGCAGCCGGGGCCTTACTACTGGCGGGATACCTGTTCAGCAACTTGCGAAAGGTATCGATCGCTACCTGATAATTACCCGTAACGTAATACGACTCACCCAACCAATAGGCCGCGTTGGGTGCCAGTTTGGTATTCGGGTGGGCTTTGAGAAAGGCGGCAAAGCGCCGCGCCGACTCGGCATAATCACCGTCTCGAAGAAACTGGAAAGCACTGTTGTAGCTTCTTTGCAGAGCCTGTTCGGATGCCGCGACAGCCGCTACGGGTTTCGTATGTTGTTTGGCTGTGGCAGGTGGTGAGCCTTTTCCGATAACGCCCTTCCTCGTGACCCCCGCAGCACTGGATGCCGCGGCGGGCCCATTCGTAGAGGGGGTCGTCGTCACAGCGGTGATAGGCGGGATGGATGTGGATGACCGGAGGGTCTTTTCCAGGTGGCTGATCCGCGCGTCTAGATCGAGATATTGCACCTTCTGTCGCTGCGACATCAATTGGATCTGATGCTGCAGAACTTCTATCCGACCTCGTTGTTGGCGAATCTGCTGTTCAAGGCCGCCGATGCGATTAAGCAGGCTCAAGGTACCCTGCTGCGTACTTTGTAATTGCTGTTCGACCATGGTCACCCGATCAGCAAGACCGGACGGGCTCTGGCCGAGGGCTGACAGGGTACCCAGGACAGTGATGGCAACCGCCAACACTGTCCCAGAATACCAACGGCGTTGTAAAACACTCATCCCTTGTTCGTGTAAACGATATCGGCACGGCGGTTTTTGGCCCAACAGTTTTCCGTGTGCTGGCGACAAACCGGACGTTCCTTGCCGTAACTGATAAGAGTGAATTGAGACGGGGAAGCACCTAATGCCTCCAGGGATGTTTCCACCGATTTGGCTCGACGTTCACCCAAACCAAGGTTGTATTCACGCGTGCCGCGCTCATCGGTGTTGCCCTCAAGAGTGACTCGAGCAGTCGGATTATCCACCAGATACTTCGCCTGGCAGGCAACGATATTGTCAAATTTAGGTTTGATGTTGCTCTTGTCAAAATCGAAATAAATTGATCGCGTACGTAAGCAGGGATTAGTCTCCAGATCGGCCGGCGTAAACCTGGCAGGGCCGGCTGGCGGAGCCGGAACAACTTTGGCCGGCGGCGGCGGCGGGGGTGGCGGTGCGGGTGGCTGAGGCTTGACTTCCTGCTTGCTGGCGCAAGCAGCCAATCCAATAGAAAGTACAGCGGCCAGGGAAACGCGAGTTAATGAGTTCATGGCGGGCTCTCGACAACAGGGTGAAGGGGAAGGTGAAAATCTGTCCAACACGTACCGTACGTACCTACCTTACCTTACTGCTTCCGGTAAGGGCCCCAGGCGGGGGACTGAACATTGCCGTTGACTAGGGAGAGTCGCTGGCGCACGCGCCCATCGTCGGAGACCTCATACAGTACACCGTGCACTCCATCGCTGGCAGCGTACAGAAGCATGCTTCCATTCGGTGCGAAGCTGGGCGATTCATCCAATGGACCAGGCGAAATAAAACGCACCTGGTTGCCTAGCTTACGATCCATGACTGCAATACGATACACGTTCCCGTTACCTTGCACCATGGCAATCTGGCTGGCATCGTAATTGATCGAAGAATCCGCGTTGAATTGTCCCTGAAAGGTCAGTCGAGTTGAGCCACTCCCGGCGATGGACTCTTGGTACAGCTGCGGTCTACCGGAACGGTCGGAAGTAAAAATCAGTGACTTGCCATCCGGTAACCAGCGCGGTTCGGTATTGATCGACAGGCTATGGGTGATCTGAGTCAGGGCTCGAGTCTTAAGATTCATCACGTAGATCTCAGGACTGCCGGCAAAAGACAGCATCATGGCCAGCTTGGTGCCGCTTGGCGAGAACCGTGGTGCGCCATTGACCCCCTTGCGACCCGAGATCAATTCCCGCTGACCCGTCGCTAGGTTCTGGATATAAATCGCGGAGTTGCCGCTTTCAAAGGATACATAGGCAAGCTTTTGACCATGGGGCGACCAATCCGGCGATAGCAGCGGTTGGTGTGAACGCACTACGACTTGCGGGTTATAGCCATCCGAATCGGCTACGATTAGCGACCAGACTAGGTGATTTTTGTTGCCGGTAGTGGTCACGTAAGCAATCCGGGTATAGAACGCACCCGGCACCCCAATGATCTGCTGATAGATCTGGTCAGCAATCTGATGGGCTACACCCCTTAAGTCCCCCGCCAGAACCGTATAGGAGCCTGCCAACAGTTGCTTCTTCTGCAGCACCCCCCAAAGATCAAAATCAACCTTGACTTGCCCATTGGCAGTATTTCGTTCGCGACCGATAACGATGTAGTTCTGCTTCAGCAACTTCCAGGTCTGGAACTGGATTTTAACGCCTTGACTGGGATGCTCGATCACATCAGCCAGAGGCAGCGCACGAAACTTGCCGCTGCGGTCAAGATCATCGCGAATAATGGCCGCAACATGGGTCGTTGGCGGTTGTGCCGTACTCTCGAAGGCAAACGGAACAATGGTAATTGGAATGGCCGAAGGTATGCCGTTGACGATATTCAAAGTCAGGTTCTGGGCCAGCGCAATGCGCCATGGCAGTGAAAAAACCAACAGTAAAAGCAGCGGGAGAATGGGCTTCAATCGACGCATGATTATTGATCCACCGAGAAGTTGAGAATGAGTTCGCGCGAGAATACACGTTCAAACCCCTTGTAGGGCAGGGGTTGGGCACGCAGGATGGCATTTTTGACCGACTGTCTTCCCAAAGCGTCATACGGACAAGCCGACAATACCTGGACACTGAGTACCTGTCCGCCGGGAATCTGTAGGATGCGGATCGGGCAAATGACATGTCTGGGGATATTATCCGGACGCAGCCAATTTTGGGTGATGGTCCGGATCAAGGCGGCTTTGTACCTCACGCAAAAACGCAGCCTTACCCTCTTCAAGCTTTTGTTGCTGATCCTC
>CAJXGK010000236.1 GCA_913053815.1 uncultured Rhodanobacteraceae bacterium | reverse complement strand
GAAGCGCCAGCCTGTATGTCGCAACTATCCGCGACGCCGTTCGTGTTGCAATCCGGCTCGCATACATCGAGAACCCCGTTAACCGAACAGTCGAGCGACGGGTCATCGGCAATCTGCGTCGCATCGGAAATCCCGTTTTCGTCACAATCGCTCTTGAGTTGCGGACTGCTCGCAATCGAAAACAACTGCGGGCCTTCAGGGTCATGAATCCTGTTTGCTTCGCCCGGGATGACAAGACAGGAGCCCCGCGAAGGTACAGGGCTCCTGCCGGGATTGCCGCGAATCAGATGATTGGAGCGGATTTCACCTGCAGTGGTTTACCGGTGGGCAAAGTGGTTACGCCGGCGGCATAGGCCACCTGGTTCCAGTGCGCGATGGGCGTGGTAAGCAAAGCGTTGAATTCTATGATCACGCTGGATACCCGCGTTGCATACTGTTCTGCCAGCGCACGCATGGGCGGAATGGGGGCCTGGTTTTGCAAATACGCCACCATTCCATAGGTCATGGCGACCGCTCCGTGCAGATCGGTCAGTTGATGCAGATCATCTTCAATGACCGTGTGCTGGACCTTGGGGTTGTAGATGCGGTCGCGTAGTTTGGCGAGGGCACTGCTCAGTACCTTAGCTTTCGACAACAGAGCTCGCTGGGCCGTATCCATGCTGCTGCCTGCATCCTGCGCCTGATGCTCGAAGCTGGAGAGCTTTGCTTGCCAGGTACTAACCCGGTTCAGCAACTGGTTGATGGTACTCAGCTGATTGCGCTCAGTGAGGGCCAATTGCAAGGCCGCGGTGTTGGCTTTGGCATCAAAGTGCTGGTTGGGATCGTATTCGACCCGTACTGGTATAGCTTGATGTTGGCCATTGGCATAAACAGTCAAGATGTAGGTACCAGGTAGTACCGCAGGCCCACTATGGTTGGCGCTCTTGATTCTGGCGGCATGCTTGCCGAAGCTGAGACGAGTGGGGCCATCCCAGCTCATGTTCCAAACGAAGCGGTTGACCCCGGCTTTGGCCGGTCCCCAACGTGTGGCTACGATCTGCCCGCGAGCATCGGTGACGACAATTTTTACCGGGGTCTGTTTCGAAGCTTTTTGGGCACTATCGGGCTTGAGCTTCTTCGGCAACCAGTAGTCAACGATGACCCCATTGGGCGCATTGGGTGCGGTATAGGAAGGCTCGGCACCCTCACCACGCGACCAACGCTGCCATTCCACTCCGCTGCTGGGCAAAAACAGATGTAGGTGTGATGGGGCAATTTTCGGAGTGTATGCGGCGATAGTTGAGAAGTGGTCGAACACGAACACGCCGCGGCCGTGGGTGCCCAGGATCAGGTCATGATGGGCGAATTGCAGATCCCAGACCGAAACCGTGGGAAAATCCTTGGTTTCAAGTTTCTGCCAGTGGTCGCCGTTGTCACGGGAAATCCATACTCCGGCCATGGTGCCGGCGGCGAGAAAGCCACGCTGATTGGGATCTTCACGAACGACCAGTACCGGATCGTTGTTGGGCAGACCGTGATCGATACGTTGCCAGTGTCGGCCGTAGTCGGTGGTACGGAACACATAGGGGTGGCGGTTGTCGAGCATGTGTGCGTCGAAGGCGACATAAGCAGTACCGGCAGCGAATGGCGAAACCCCGATCTGATAAACACGAGCCCACTTGGGCGCACCGTTGGGGGTGATGTTGTGCCAATGGGTGCCACCATCGCGGCTTAGTTGCACCAGGCCATCGTCAGTGCCGACCCAGATGACCTGGTCGTTGCTCGGGGCCAGAGTGATGGATTGGATGGTGTCGTAAGTTTCGGCCCCGGACAGATCCAGATTGATCGACCCTCCCGAAAGCTGCTGCTTACTTTTATCGTTACGGGTCAGATCCGGGCTGATCGGCTTCCAGGTCAGACCGCCGTCGGTTGACTTGAATAATACGTTGGCGCCCAGATACACCGTGTTGGCTTGGTGTGGATCTACCGCCAGCGGGGCCGTCCAGTTGAAGCGATATTTTTGTTGGGCAGTATTGAGATCGTTGATGCCGCTGGGCCCGTGCATATAGGGCATGGAGAAGCGTGACAGCTTGGTTTTGCGGTCGAAGCGTACCGTGGAACCATCCTCGGCATTGCCGTAAATGATGTCGGGATTGCTGGGGGCGGGAACCACGTATTCGCCGTCACCACCGACGACAACAAACCAACCGCTGCCGTTGATGACCCGGCCGGATAGTGAGTTGGATGGCCCACACCAGCCACTGTTGTCCTGCAGGCCGGTGCAGATGTCGAAGGGCTTGCGGTTATCGGTAGCCACTGCGTACGATTGCTCGATCGGCAGGCCATTCAGGAAGCGCCAGCTCTTGCCACCGTTCTGACTCAGATAGGCCCCCCCATCATTACCTTGGATCATCCGTTGCGGGTTACTCGGATCGATCCACAAGGCATGGTGATCAACATGTACTCCCTTGTCGATCACGTGAGCGGTGTGGCCGCCGTTATCGGATTCCATAAGATGGAAAGCAAGAAAATAGACCTTCTTGGCATTGTTCGGGGAGACTTGCAGTTGGGTGAAATAGAATGGGCGTACATCCAGGGCGTAGTTATCGCTGACCTTATGCCAGTGATCACCAAGATCCTTGGAGACGAACAACAGACCCTCGCTGCGTGGGGCCTCAATCAGGGCGTAGACGAGATTCGGCTGGGTGGGGGCGAGAGCAATGGCAATACGTCCCAATGGGCCCTTGGGTAAGCCGTGTCCGTGCAGCCGTTGCCAGGTCATGCCGCCGTCTTCCGAGCGCCAGATACCACTGCCGGGCCCGCCATCAGTCAGAGTCCAGGGGCGGCGAACGGCTTGCCAGGTAGCTGCGAAGATCACTTGGGGGTTGCCCGGCTGCATGGCCAGATCAACGGCCCCGGTGCGATCGTTGACATACAGTGTCTTGTGCCAAGTCTTGCCGGCGTTGTGGGTCTCGAATACACCACGCTCAGTATTCGGACCCCAGGCATGCCCCAACACGGCGACCCATACGTGGTTCGGATTATGTGGGTCGACCAGGATTTTGCCGATCTGCCCGGCGTTCTTCAGCCCGACGCGCCGAAAGGTTTTGCCCGCATTGGTCGAAAGATAGACGCCGTCGCCGTCGAGTACGTCGCTACGGATGTTGGCCGATCCGGTACCCACCCAGATCACGTTTGGATTGGAGGGGGCCAAGGCAATGGCGCCGATGGAAGAAGTGAATTTCTTACCAAAAATCAGCTTGAAATGTAGGCCACCGTTGGTGGTCTTCCAGACCCCCCCACTGGCTGCCCCAACATAGAAAACGCGTGGGTTTCCAGGGATCCCTGCTATGGCGCTTACTCGGCCACCGGCCACGGCTGGGCCGAGATTGCGAAAGGCCAGATGCACGAAGGGATTAGTCGTGGCGGAGGGTGGTGGTGGTGTGGAAGTGGGCCCCGCAGTGGCCAGTATGGGTAGACCGGCCAACAGAACCCAGACCAGGATCGATCTGAGGTAAATACGCAGCGAAAACGGGGACATAGCATGCTTCCGATAAGGAGAAAAAACTTCTGAGCGGATCAAGGATTAGGAGAGAATGGCTGACCTACCTGGAAATATCCAGGCTGATCGGGTTGGATGCGATTTACCCGAAATGCTTCACTACGGTTTCACCGGGCTTGGTAAATGGACGATCCAAGAAGCCCGTTGCCATAGACCGTTACGGATTAAAAAGGTTCCTGCTTACAGATCGGTAGGCTACTCAGCATGGCGATATCCGGGAAAGTGCTGTTCCAGTAGCCGACTATTCACCCTGGATTTTGGGTATACACACAATCTTCCGGTAGCGTTCATGAAGCGCCTCGCGGTTTGACTTTCTTCCGTCTAGTGTAGGGCTTCACGCGGTTTGAACCGTTTTGTCCAAAGACTGTTTGGCGTGGATAATTTTTCCTACGAG